>JAYVMG010000424.1:0-2950 GCA_043759095.1 Acidobacteriota bacterium
CTAAGTTCTAACTTCCTGAAGTGTACTCCGCCGTGACGATCGTCTTGATCCCGCCGCGGACCGAGAAGTCGCCGACGACGGTCATGCGGCGGGGCTGCAGGGTGGCGACGAGATCGTCGAGGATCTGGTTGGTGACGTGCTCGTAGAAGATGCCTTTGTTGCGGAACTCCACCATGTAGTACTTCAGCGACTTCAGCTCGACGCAGCGCGCATCGGGCACATAGCTGATCCGGATCTCCCCGAAGTCCGGCAAGCCGGTCATGGGGCACACCGACGTGAACTCGGGACACAGAATCTGGATCTCGTAATCACGCTCCGGGCGCGGGTTGGGGAAGGTCTCGAGCGTCGAACTTGACATAGATCAAAATACCAGCATTCCGTGAGAAAAATCACGGTTTTGGGGGCGGTTCGCTCAATTGACACTGGCGAGAGGTGCGGGCTAGGATACGGCGTTTTTCGAAGAAAAACCGCGATCGTGCTGCTCGCGCGGCGATCGACGGCGAACATCACAGCGCGATCAGTGAGGGGGACGCGATGACCACCGACGCCCGACGCATGGGCAAATCCGAACTGTTTTCGCACTTCGCGGAACGGTTCGAAGTAAAGCGTACGCAGGCGCGCGAATTTTTCGACGAGCTGACAGCGCTCGCGGAAAAAGAACTGAAGCGATCGGGCGAGTTCGTGCTGCCCGGTATGGTGAAGCTCGTGGTTCAGAAGCGGAAGGCGCGCATGGGCCGGAACCCGGCGACAGGCGAAGCCATCAAGATTCCCGCCAAGACCGTTGTCAAGGCGCGGATTGCCAAGCAGTTGAAAGACGCGGTCCTGCCGAAGAAGTAGGGCGCTGGTTCCCCCACACCACCGAACTGATCTGAGGATTTGAGGATCTAAGGTAGATCCTCAAATCTTGCTAGGCTGCTGCGGTCGTGCGCGCCAGCATCCGGCTGTAGAGCGTCGCGGGCACCAGACAGGTCGTCCGTGCTTCCAGGTTCGTCACCGAGTCGTCGTCCAGGATGATGCGGTCTCCCGGCCCCAGCAGAATCTCCGCGCTGTAGCGCTTCGCGCCCCGCAGCGTCCGCAGTTCGAAATAGCGCACCGGCACGGTGCGATCCTCCACCGCCAGCGCGTCGGTCTTCACGAGTGTCCGAAACATCTGTTCCACCCTCCTCAATTACTGGTGCTAGCTTGCAGCCGCTTGCGCGGAGCGATCGTCGCGCGCGGGGAATCGCAGCGTGAATGCGGTGCCGCGTCCGACTTCGCTTTGGACGTTGATCGTCCCGTTCAACTGTTCGACGATGCGCTTGGTGATCGCGAGGCCGAGGCCGAGGCCGCGGCGCTTGGTCGTGACGAAGTCGTCGAAGATCGCCTCGAGCCGTTCCGGCGGGATGCCCGAGCCGGTATCCGCGACGCTGATCTCGACCTGATCGCCGATGCGGCTGGTCGCGATCGTGACGCGCCCGCCCGGCTCGGTCGCCTGAATCGCGTTGGTGATCAGGTTCCGGTAGACGCGGCCGAGCGCGAAGCGATCGCCCTCGATCACCAGCGGCCCCGGCGCGTACTGGGCGTCGAGGGTCACGCCGTTGCGGTCGCCCTCGGCGCGCATCGACTCGGCGATTTCCGCCACCGATCCATTGATGTCCATCGCGAAGCGTTCGATCGGCTTCGGCTTGACGACGTGCCGCAGGTCGTCCATGAAGCGCTTCAGCGTCTGCAGCTCGCGCTCGATTGTGCGGCGGAACTCGTCGCGGGATTCCGCGTCGATGTCGTCGCGCATCAGCAGGCGGGTGCTGTTGCCGATGTTCTGGATCGGATGTGACAGATCGTGCACCAGGCCGGCGGCGACGCGGCCGAACATCGCCTGGCGTTCCTGGCGCTTCACTTCTTCCTGTAGTTTCACCAGGCGATCGGCCATGGTGTTGAACGCGCTGCCGAGGTCGCCGAGTTCATCGTCTCGCTGGATATCGACGCGGGCTTCGAGTTGTCCGGCGGCAATGTTCTGCGTGCCGCGCTGCAGCGCCAGGATCGGGTTGATGAAGCTCCGGCCGAAGAGATACCCGACGGTGATCATCAGCAGCAGGGCGATCGAGATCGCGATCATCAGTTGGCGCTGCAGAACGGTGGCGCTCGCATACGCCTCGCGCGTCGGCTGTTCGACGATCACCGTCCAGCCGAGTTGTGCGATGCGCGCCGCGACGCCGAGCTGGTTGCGGCCGTCCTCGTCCACGTATTCCTCGGAGACCGGCGTGGCGTCCTCGCGCGCGCGCGCGGCGGCAAACAGCCGGTGGCCGCTCATGTTGCGCATCTGCGCGACGAGCGCTTTCTTGTCGGGGTCGCCGTGCGCGACGAGTTGCCCGCCCGGAGCGACGACCAGTGCGAAGCCGTGATCCCCAATACGGATCACATCGACCATCCGCCACATTTCTTCAAGGCTGAATTCGCCGGCGAGCCAGCCCGCCGGTTGGTTCAAGTGGGTCAGGCGGATCGCGAACACGGACGTCGGCAGCAGATCTTCGTCGACGTGAATCGGCGACATCGCCACGCCGTTGACGGAAAACTGGGCATCTTTGGGAATCACGACGCGGGGCTTGCCCACGCGGCTCGAGGCGATTGTCGCGCCATGCTCGTCAAACAGCGTGATCTCGCGGAACTCGCGAAACTGCAGCACGTAGTTCTTGAGAATCTGATCCTGCTGGCGCTGGCTGAGGCCGGTGTCCTGCAGGTCGGCGGCGAGCGCTTTCAGCAGCTCGGCGTTGGTGACGACGTAGCGGCGGATTTCCTCGGCGGCGCGGGACGCGACGTTCTGGTTGCCGCTGATCACCGATTCGCGGGTGCCGCGCTGCAGTGACAGGAGCGATACGACACCGTACGCCAGCAGCGGCACGACAGCGGCGGCGCCGAGCAGCAGTGCGAAGCGCGTGGCGATGTGCCGGATCTTCATGTCAGTTGCGTCCCG
>JAYVMG010000425.1:0-2940 GCA_043759095.1 Acidobacteriota bacterium
AGGCCGACACCGGGCGCGCCATCGTGCCGGCCACGCGCGCCATCACGATCCGCGACCTCCTCACGCACACCTCGGGCTACTCGTACGGGTCGGACTCGATCGTCGCCCCGCTCTACGCGGCCAAGGGGCTGGGCCCGGTGGCGGGGTACGGCGGCTGGTACACCGCCGACAAGAACGAGCCGATCTGCACCACGATGGAAACGGTCGGCACCCTGCCCGCCATCGCACAACCCGGGGCGGCGTGGGTCTACGGCTACAACACCGACATCCTCGGCTGCATCGTCGAGAAAGCGAGCGGCACGCCGCTCGACGTGTTTATCAAGACGCGCATCACCGGCCCGCTCGGGATGAAGGACACGCAGTTTTTCCTGGCGCCGGATCAGCGATCGCGGCTGGCCGCCGTCTACTCGCATGGCAGCGACGGGAAGATCGTGCGCGCGCCCGATGGACCGCGAGGCCAGGGCGCGTACGTCGATGGTCCGCGCAAGAGTTTTGCTGGCGGCGCCGGTCTGCTGTCGACCGCGCAGGACTACGCGCGCTTTCTCGAAATGATTCGCCGCGGTGGGGCGATCGACGGCGTCCGCATTCTGTCGCCGCGCACCGTCGCGCTGATGACGACGAACCAGGTCGGCACGCTACATTCGCCGAATGGGATGGGCTACGGCTACGGCTTCGAGACCACCGATCGGTACGGCGCCAACGGGATGGACTCTGCCGGCGCGTACGGCTGGGCGGGCGCGTACAGCTCCACGTATCGCGTCGATCCCGAGTCGCACCTCGTGATCGTGTTCATGGTGCAGATCCTTCCGAACACGACCGACCTCGGGCGCAAGTTCCCGACACTCGTCTATCAGGCGATGGAACCGTAGACATGAAAACACTCTTGCTGCTCGGCGGCGCGATCGCGCTGACATCCGCCCTCACGTTCGCGCAGGCGCGGACGCACGACCTGAAGCTGCTGCCGCAGAACGTGCACTGGGGCTACTACGACGCGTCGGTGAAACCAGTGCTGCGCATTGCCTCTGGCGACACCGTTCGCGTGGAGACGATGATCGCGCGCGGACTGCAGCGGCTGCGTGCGGCGGGCGTGAAGGAAGAGGAGATTCCGGAGTCACTGAAGCTCGTCGAGCGGACGATCACCGAGCGTGGGCCTGGTGCGCATCCGATGACCGGGCCGATCTTTGTGGAGGGCGCGGAGCCGGGCGACGTGCTCGAAGTGAAGATGGTCGGCTTCGAGTTCCTGCATCCGTACGGCGTCAGCGGCTTCATCCCTGGCAGCGGCACGCTGCCTGACGAGTTCCCGTACGTGAAGTTTCATCTCGTGCGCTTTGACGAGCGCGCGGGCACGGCAGCGTTTGCGCCTGGCGTCACGTTGAGGCTCGCACCGTTTTTCGGATCGATTGGCGTTGCGCCGAATCCGCTCGTCGGCCGCATATCGAGCGGCCCGCCTGGGCCGCACGCCGGCAACCTCGACAACAAGGAGCTCGTCGCCGGATCGACGCTCTACATTCCTGTCGCCGTCCCTGGTGCGCTGCTATCGCTTGGCGACGGGCACGCGATGCAGGGCGATGGCGAAGCCACACTCACCGCGCTCGAGACGTCGCTGCGCGGCACCGTGCAAATCAGTGTGCGCAAGGGCATGCACCTGAAGTGGCCGCGCGCGGAGACGCCGACGCACTTCATCGCGATGGGGCTGCACACGGATCTCGACGAGGCGGCGAAGCTCGCGGTGAAGGAGATGATCGAGTTCCTCGTGACGGAAAAGAAGATGAACCGCGACGAGGCGTACATCCTCTGCTCGGTCGCTGTGGACCTCCACGTGACGCAACTTGTGGACGGCACCAAGGGCGTGCATGCGATGCTCGCGAAGTCGATGTTCGTTCGCTGAACGCGCCGTTCCACGAACGGTCAGCAGAGGCGGCCACAGGCCATCTCGCGTCGCGCTCCTCATCGGCTGCATACCCGACTGGGCAGTTTCGTCAGGCCGGCGTGGCAGCCTCAACGGAACACGACGCGAGACAGCCTGCGGCTGCCCGCCCCGGGGTGTCCGCGCCGACGCCGATTCCACCAACGAATCCTCCGCAGATCTGCGACACTCTCGCGAGGAGAGTACGGACATGCAGTCACTGCGAATGGCGCTCATCGCACTTCCATTACTCGGCTTTTCACTGGCGGCCCAGAATACTGGCATCCCATCCGCGTCGTTCATGAGCGCCGCGGACATTGCGAAGGGGCTCTCGACGGCGGTCGCGACCGACGCCGCTGCTGGCGCGGCTGTTACAATCACTCCGGGGATCGCTGTGCGGCGGCGAAGCGGCGCGGGCGAGCCGCAGTACGCGATCATCCATCCGTTCAGCACCGAGATTTACTACATCATCGAAGGGACGGCGTCGCTGGTCACGGGCGGCACACTCGATCCGCCGGCGCCGCCACCGGTCGATCCGGACATCGTCAGAAGCAAGACCCTCAAGGGCGGCGTGACGCGCACCGTGTCGAAAGGCGACGTCATCGTCGTCCCGCCAGGCACGCCTCATTGGTTCAGCGCGATCGACGGCACCATCACATATCTCGAGAGTCGTGTTCGGGTGAGATAACCCAGGAACGCAGAGATCGCGCGCCGGCGCAGGCCATCTCGCACCGCGCTCCTCATCGGCTGCACGGACAACAGGCCACGTCCCGACGTCTGGGGCGCAGCCTCAACGGATCGCGGCGCGAGATGGCCTGCGGCCGCGACGCCGAGGGCCTATCGCGTAGTGCGCTGACCGATCCGCAAGATGGCGTGAGCGGCGCCGATGCGGACGTCTGGCGCGGGATCGGCGAGTAGGGGAGCGAGCAGCAACGCGTCGGCGTCCACGCCCTCTCTCGCCAGCGCGGCGCACACTTCGTACTTCTCGTCGTTCGTCCCGGTCGAGAAATACTTCAGCAGCTCCGTCTTGAAAT
>JAYVMG010000426.1:0-7810 GCA_043759095.1 Acidobacteriota bacterium
TTGGTCGCATGAAGCATCTCTCCTCGGTCGGCTTCGTCATCCTCCTTGCAGCGTTCACCACAGCGGACCTCGCAGCCAAAGGCAAACAGTCGCAAGCGCCCCAGCCGGACATGTGCATCGTGCCGCCTGGTGCGCAGCCGCTGCTGCCCGCGAAGCTGCTGCCGGGCATGGGCATCACCAAGGATTTCCCGGTGACGACGACATCTGAAGAAGCCCGCAAGTTTTTTCTGCAGGGCATCTCACAGATTCACTCGTTCTGGTTCCAGGAATCGGAGCGCTCCTGCACGCAGGCGCTCGAGCTCGACAAGGACATGGCGATGGCGCACTGGTGCATCGCGCTGAGCGCCGCCAGCGACTACCGTCCCGCGTTCCAGCTGCTGCGCGATCCGACCAACGGCGGCGGCGCGCGCACGGCAGCAGCCGCACCGGAACCGAACGCAGAGGCGGTGGTTCGCTCGACCAACGGCGCCGCGCTCGACCCGCAGATCCGGGCGCGTGAAGCGATCGTCAAGGCGATGGCGCTGCGCGACACGGTGACGCCGCGCGAGCGGCTCTACATCGAGGCGCAGGCGGCCCGGCGCGCGACCGGCCCGCGCGAAACCGCCGACGCAGCGTACATCGCCGGGATGCGCACACTCGTCGCGGAGTTCCCCGCGGATCTCGAAGCGAAGTCGATGCTCGGTCTCGCCATCGATGACGGCTTCGAATCGGCGAGCAAGGAACCGCGCGCGCACACGCTGGAAGCCATCAGTCTGCTCGAAGAAGTGGTCGCCAAGGATGACGGTCAGTTCGGCGCGCATCATTATCTGATTCACGCCTACGAAGGCAGCAAGACGCCGGAGAAAGCGTGGCACGCGAACCAGCGCTACGCCGGTCTGGTGACGAACATCCCGCACGCGCTGCACATGCCCGGTCACATCTACGCGCAGAGCGACAAGATCCAGGAAGCGATCTCGGCGTTCTCGGCCGCGGCGGCGAACGAACAGAAGTGGATCGCGTCCGACTCGCTCTACCCGACCGGCCACTACGGTCACAACGTTCATTTCCTGATTCACGCACTGAACCTCGGCGGCCGCTACGACGACTCGATGAAGTGGGTGCAGGACCTGTTCACGTACAAGGACAATCCGCGCGAACGCGCCGGCAACAACCAGCGCACGGTATGGCGTCAGGGCTACTTCGGCATGATCAAGACCGTGGTCCGCTTCGAGAAGTGGAACGAGATTCTCGACGGCAAGACGCTGGTCGCCTACGACAAGCCGGAGCAGAACGCGTGGCGGCACTGGGCGATGGGCCTGGCGTACTCCGCCAACGGCCAGGCGGACAAAGCGAAAGCGACCCTCGCGGAGCTGCAGAAAGATCTCGACGCGGTGACGTCGGCGAAAGAGCCGCTCGGCATCGCGGTGCAGGAACTCGAGGCGACGATCGCGGCGCGCGGCGGCGACCGCAAGAAGGCGTACGAGTTCTACGCGAAAGCGGCGAACCGCGAAGCGAACATCATGTATACGGAGCCGCCGTCGTATCCGCGTCCGGTCGTGGAAGGATGGGCGAACGTGGCGCTGGCGCTCGGCGACTACGCCACCGCGGAGAAGGGCTACCGCGAAGCGCTCGCGCGCGAACCGGGCAGCGGCCGCGCGTTCTTCGGCCTGGCGGCATCGCTCGACGGTCAGGGCAAGAGCGCCGACGCGCGCACCGCTCGCGACCGCGCCGCGAAGGCGTGGGCGAACGCGGACGCCAGCCTCCCGCAGATGCAGAAGCTGCGCACCAGCACTGCCGCTCAGCCTTAGCGGAAGTTAGAACGCAGAAGTTAGAAGTTAGAATTAGTAAAGTGGCGCAAGCCTTTTTAGGCTTGCGTGGCCCGCGGCTACCGAAAGGTGCTCGCGGGTTTTGTTGTGACTGCGCGACGATGACCGATCGAAGAATGCGTTCGGGTTGATGACGAGCCTGAACATGCTGATCGAAACGCCGGGTGGCTTCGACTACACCGGCGCCGACTGCGCCGGCTGGATGAAGGAAGCCGGATTCTCGTCGACGCGCGTGGAGCCTCTCGTTGGTCCCGACTCGATGGTGATCGGGATCAAGTAAACGGCAAGGCATATCGTTGCCAGCATGAGACCCAAGCCGGAGATCCCGAGCGAAATCGAAGAGTTCCGCGACGAGCGCTGGCGCCGCGAGGGCGCGCAGCAGATCGACAACGCGTTCGCCGCGGAACAGTTCATCGAGCGCGCGGGCTTCGCCTTCTGCCTGCAGGATTCGCGGAAGCCGGGCCCATCGCTCTACGTCGCGGTCTGCGGGCGTCGTGACGCGGTGATGCCGCGCAACGTGCAGAGAGACGAAGAAGCGTCGCTGACCTGGGTCATGAAGGACGAGATCCTTAAACGCGGCAAGGTCTACTACGGCAAGCTCGCCCGCGGAAAGACGATGTTCATTGCGCCGCGGATGATTCCGTATTTCCACGCCATCTGGGGCGTGCGTCGAGCGGAAGAGAAGAAGCGGCTGAGCAAGAGCGCGCAGAAGATCCTCCACGTGCTCCGCAAGGAATGGGAGATGGCCTCGTCCGACCTGCGCGATGAGTCCGGCGTGAAGGATCGCGCGGCGTTCACGAAAGGACTGGATGAACTCCAGGCCGCGATGATTGTGATGCCGAGCGAGGTCTTCTACACGCCGAAGTTCACCTACATCTGGACGCTCGCGGTCGGGCGATTTCCGGACGGACTGCGCCGGCGCGTGAATCGAGAACTCGCGCTGCGAGAGATCGCGCGCTGCTTTCTCGCCGGGGCCGGGCTGACGATTCCGGGCGAGCTCGCCCGCGTCACCGGACTGTCGCGCGTCGAAGCCGGTCGCGGCAATCGTGCCCTGGTGAAAGAAGGCTACGCGACCATGCCCGCGTACGGAACGTATCAGTTGGTCAGCGCGGAGACGGAGCCCCGTCCGCCAGCGGAATGAACAGCGAGATGCGATCGCCTGATCCGATCGCGCGCGAGATGTGTCCCTGCCCGGTCGTGTCCTCGGCCAGCAGGATGTTACCGGGGCCCAACCGAATCTTGCGGCCGCCTTCGAGTTCGATTTCACTCTCGCCGCTGAGCGTCACCACGAACTGACGGCTCGGCGCGGGATGCCAGTCGAGGTCGTAGTCCTTGTTGGTCCGGCGGAACTGCACGCTCTTCACCGCCACCGTCTGTCCCAGCTCGGTCCCCTTGCCCTGCGGCTTGAGGGGAATTTCGTACTCCTCCACTTTGGTCTTTCCGTCCGCTCCGGTGTAGAGCCGCGTGATCTTCACCGGTGTCGGGCCTTGAGCGAATGCGAGGAGAAGCCCGAGCGTCGGAATCCATCCCAACACGAGCGCATTGCGAATCCATGTGCGTTTCATGTGTTCCTCGGTAGAATCTTCCAAAAGAGGGGACCGCCAGTGATTCAGTATGTGCAGCACGTATACACGATGAACCTCGGGTTCGCCAAGCGTTTGGTGTCCGACCTGTCGGACGACCAGATGTGCGCGCAGCCTCACGGGGTGGTGAACCACCCGGCCTGGTCGCTGGGTCACCTCGCGGTGGCGGCGGATCATCTCGCGACGCTGCTCGGCTTGAGCTCTGAGTTACCGGCGGGCTGGGAGCAGACGTTCAAGACCGGCGGGACGCCGTCGCCGGACAAGAGCGCGTTTCCCAGCAAGGACGAGATCCTGCGCGTGCTCGAGTTGGAGCATGTCCGAATCGCGAAGGCCCTGCCGCAAGCCGATCCGGCATTTCTCGCGCAGCCACACCCGAACGAGAAACGGCGCGGCCATTTCCCGACGGTCGGCGACTTCGCGATCTTCCTCGTGACGGGCCATGAAATGGATCATCTCGGCCAGATCGCCGCCTGGCGCCGCGCGATGGGATTGGGGTCCGCGTAACGCGAAGGCTTCAGCCGAGCGGCGTAGCGCGAGGGTTCCCCAGATTCGTGGCGCGAAGGCTTTAGCCGAGCGTTGCTGATCGCCATGCAAAGACCGCGCGTGGGCGGAAGAGAACCGCGAAGCGCAACGATCTCGACAGGCTGCTGCTCGAGTATACGCAGTTCACCGAACTCCTCCGCGCCGGCCGAAACTTGCGTTTGCTTGACCTTGACGACTCGACGATCAATGAACTCAATACCGTTCGCAAGCGTGCGGCTCACTCTGGAGGCATTGTCGTACAAAGCATTCGTCGTCGAAGGCCGGCGTCGCCTCCGGTTTGAATCTCTCGACAGAACCGCACTTTAGCGTCGCACCCAGGAAAAACGTCGCGGAGCGAGGGTTCGCGGCGGTCTTCTGGTAAGTCGCCCGAAAGCTGCAAGCTGTCCGTGGCTTTGCTTGTTGATCGCGGCTCTGCCGCAAGCTGTCAGGACCGCCACGGCAGCGTCAGGGTTCGAGCGCAGCGGCGTTTTTCCCACCTCCGCTCGCCAGGGATGTTTTCGCGAGCTACGGCGAGGCACGCCGAAGCGCAACGCGCGAAGGCGGCCGGTCTGACGACTAGGCTCGCGGAGCGAGATGTCTTCCCTCCGCGTCACCCAGAGCAACGCTCGCCTGAAGGCTTCGCGCTACGATGCGCGATCGATCAGGGCGTGGGCGTCCACGGCACCGTGGCCTCGTGCGCCTTCGCGAACGTGTCGCGCGCGGTGACGCTCACCTGCTTCAGGTGCATCATGCTCGGATCGAGCAGGGTCGCTTCCTCGCTGCGGAAGCGGGAGAATTCGAAGAGCGTCTTCGCTTCCTTCTCGACGGTCGGCACCACGAGAATGAACGGCGCCGCGGACTCGTTGATGTCGATCGAAATCCGCACGTTGATCAACCGGCGCCCGACACGGTTGTCGATGACGACCCCGTTCGGCGCGGTTTCGATGGCGATGCCACCGGTCACCGGCTCGACCGGCACGGTGTCGGCATCAGCCGCGGCGACAGTGGCCTTGGCGTCCGTAATCTTCTTGGCCAGGTCGGCCGGATTGGAGTTGCACGCGGGCAGCGTGGCGGCGGCGCCCAGAATCAATGTAGCGGCGAAGGTGACTCGGATGATGTGCCTCATTTGTGGCACATTATACGTTAAAGTTCGTTATTGTCAGTTAATGGCTGAGCGCAACACCGACGAGATCGCCTAGTTGGACGGGCGTAAAGTCTTTACCCTCAACGGTTGCAGCCAAGCGGCCCTCGCGATCGATGACCGCGGTCTGCAGCGAATGCGTGATCAACCCTTCCTCGGCCCAGTACTGAATCCCGAACGCGTTGCAGACGCGCTCGATCTTCGCCGGGTCGCCGGTCAGGAAGTGCCAGCCGGGTCCGCCGGCGCGCTGTGAGGCGGCGTACTTCGTCAGCACCTCAGGCGTGTCGTAACGCGGATCGAAGCTGATGGTGAGGAACACGAGATCGCGATTCATGCGGTCGGCGAAGCGCGCGCGCACGGCCTTGAAGTTCTCGATCATGCGCGGGCAGTAATCGGGCAGCGGGCAGCGCGAGTAAATGAACGTGACGGCGACGACCTTGCCCTTCAGTGCGGACAACGCGACCGGCTCGCCGTCCTGATCGGTCAGTTCGAAATCCGACATCGCCGTGCCGACCGGCACGAGCACCGGCGCCGCCGGTGTGTTCTGCAGACCGGCGTCCACGGACGCGGCGGACACCACCTCCACGCGATCCACCCACGAGTGCCCGCCTTTCACCGACAAACGAAATTTCACGCGATCGCCCGGCGTCAGTTTCGCGGTGCGCGCCGATCCTCGCAGATCGAACGGCATCGCCATGGCGTCCATGTAGCCCGGGAATGCGTCGTGGGAAATCGTGACGGTCGCGGAAGGTTGATCGACCCGAAGAATCAGGCCGGTCGAGGAATGATGCGCAGCGCACGCGGAGCCGGAAAGAGCGAAGGCAGCCACGAAGACACGAAGGCACGAAGCCAACTTCGAAGAAAACATGTTGATCCGTCTTCGTGTCTTCGTGCCTTTGTGGCCAAACATCAAGCGATCGTGATGTCCTTGCTGAGGTACACGTCCTGGATCGCGTTCAGCAATCCCACGCCTTCGGCCATCGGACGCTGGAACGCCTTGCGTCCGGAGATGAGACCCATGCCGCCAGCGCGCTTGTTAATCACGGCGGTCCTCACGGCTTCCTTCAGGTCGCTGTCGCCGGATGACGCACCGCCGGAGTTGATCAGTCCGGCGCGCCCCATGTAGCAGTTCGCCACCTGATAACGCGTGAGATCGATCGGATGCGGCGTGCTGAGCTCGGTGTACATCCGCTTGTCGCTCTTGCCGAAATTGAGCGCGGTGAACCCGCCGTTGTTCTCGGGCAGCTTCTGTTTGATGATGTCGGCTTCGATCGTCACGCCGAGATGATTGGCCTGTCCCGTGAGATCGGCGGCGCCGTGATAGTCAACGTCCTTCGTCTTGAACGCCGGATTCCTGAGGTAGCACCACAGCACGGTGAACATCCCGAGCTCGTGCGCCTGCTGGAACATCGTGGTCACTTCCTGCAGCTGGCGCTTCGACTCCTCGGACCCAAAATAGATCGTCGCGCCCACGCCCACCGCGCCCATCTCGAAGCCCTGACGAATGCTGGCGAACCGGATCTGATCGAAGCTGTTCGGGTACGAGAGGAACTCGTTGTGGTTGAACTTCATCAGGAACGGGATCTTGTGCGCGTACTTTCGCGCCACCGCGCCGAGGACGCCAAGCGTGGAGGCAACGCCGTTGCAGCCGCCCTCAATCGCCAGCTTCACGATGTTCTCGGGATCGAAGTAGGCGGGGTTCTTCGCAAACGATGCGCCGGCGGAGTGCTCGATGCCCTGATCGACCGGCAGGATCGACACGTAGCCAGTCTTGCCCAGCCGCCCGTGATCCAGCAGCGACTGGAGGCTGCCGAGCACGCGCGTCGGCCGATCCGAAAGGCCATACGCGCGATCGACGTAGTCCGGTCCCGGAAGATGAATGTGTTCTTTGGGAATCGTCTTGCACTGATGCTGAAGCAGGTCGGCGCCGTCGGCGCCAAGAATCTCTTCTACTTTGGACATGTCATGACCGTTCCGTTTTTGTCGGGAGCGACCCCGTATTCTACACCGGTGTCGGGAATTTGAAATCTTCGACCACGGTCGCGTCCAGCGCCGCGGTCACCATCTCCTCGATCGGCAGCGAGATTTCGGCCCGCTCGACGACATCGAGTCGCGCGCGGGTCGCGGGATGCTTCGGCGTGAACAACGTGCAGCAGTCCTGGTCGGGAATAATCGAGATGGAATACGTGCCAATCTTCTTGGCTTCGGCGACGATCTCGTCCTTATCCATGCCGACCAGCGGCCGCAGGATTTCGAGCGACGTGGCTCTGGCGATCGCGGTCATGTTCTCGAGCGTCTGCGACGCCACCTGGCCGACGACTTCGCCGGTGACGAGCGCGCCCGCCCGGCCCTTGCGCGCCAGCCGCTCCGCGATCCGCAGCATCAGGCGACGGTAGATCACCACGCGCAGTTCGGGCGGGGCGCCGATCACCACCTGCTGCTGCAGCTCGCCGAAGGGCACGAGCATCAGTCTTGAGCGGAGCTGGTGCTTTGTCAGCAGCGCCGCGATCTCGCGGACCTTCTCCTGCGACACGCGCGACAGGATCGGGTAGCTGTGAAAATGAATCAGCTGCACCGTGCAGCCGCGGCGCATCATCCGGTACGCGGCGACGGGCGAGTCGATGCCGCCCGACAACAGGCACGCGACGCGGCCGCCGGTCCCGCTCGGCATGCCGCCCGCGCCCGGCTCCTTGCCGAAGAAGTAGAAGGCGTGCGTGGGCAACATCTCCAGGTGAATCGTCAACTCGCCATGGCCCAAG
>JAYVMG010000427.1:0-2938 GCA_043759095.1 Acidobacteriota bacterium
TTCGCCGTTTGTGAGGACCGATCCCGTTCGACTGTCGCTTCGCCCATATAATCCAACCACTTGGCCCTCACTCCCGGCACGCGCCTCGGCGTCTACGAAGTCACTGAGCAGATCGGCGCCGGCGGCATGGGCGAGGTCTATCGCGCGACCGACAGCAATCTGAAGCGGTCGGTGGCGATCAAGGTGCTGCCCGCCTCGGTGGCCGGCGATGCGGATCGCCTCGCGCGTTTTCAACGCGAAGCCGAAGTGCTCGCGGCCCTCAACCATCCGAACATCGGGGCGATCTACGGCCTCGAGAAGACACCAGATTTCACCGCACTCGTCATGGAACTGATCGAGGGTGACGATTTGTCGCAGCGCATCGCGCGCGGCGCGATTCCACTCGGTGAAGCGTTACCGATCGCAAAGCAGATCGCCGACGCGCTCGAAGCCGCGCATGAGCAAGGCATCATCCATCGCGATCTGAAACCCGCGAACATCAAAGTGCGATCCGACGGCACGGTGAAGGTCCTCGATTTCGGCCTCGCGAAAGCGATGGAGCCTGCCGCGGGTTCGTCGCCGAGCGTGTCGATGTCGCCGACGCTGACGACACCCGCGATGACGCAGGCCGGGATCATTCTCGGCACGGCCGCCTATATGTCGCCGGAGCAGGCCGCCGGCAAGCCGGTCGACAAACGTAGCGACCTCTGGTCCTTCGGCGTCGTCGTCCTGGAGATGCTGACGGGCCAGCCCGTGTTCACCGGCGAGACCGTGTCGCATGTGCTCGCGTCGGTGCTGAAGAGCGATCCCGACTGGACCACGCTGCCGGTGACGACACCGTCGGCGCTGCGCCGCCTGCTCCGCCGGTGCCTCGAGAAAGATCGCAAGCGGCGACTTTCCGACGCCGCGGACGCGCGATTGGAGATCGAAGAAGCGTTGACCGCGCCAGCGGATGGCGCAGCGAATTCCCCGAATCCCGAATCGCACATCCCGAATCCCGTCTCCAGCTGGCGCCAGACGCTGTCGTGGGCCGTTGCAGCGGCAGCACTAGGCGCAGCTGCGGTGCTCACGCTCTGGGCGCCTTGGCGATCGACGACGGTTCCAGCGCCGCGGAAACTGCTCGCCGGCATCGGCGCGGACGCATCGCTGGCGACAGACCGTGGCGCGTCGGCCATTCTGTCGCCGGACGGAACGATGCTCGCGTTTGTCGCGCTCCAGGAGGGTCAGACGCGGCTCTTTATTCGGAAGCTCGATCAGTTGCAGGCCAGTGCGCTTACCGGAACGGAGGGCGCAGCGAGCCCGTTCTTCTCGCCAGACGGTCAGTGGATCGCGTTCTTCGGCGGCGACAAGCTCAAGAAGGTGTCGGTGACCGGCGGCGCCGCAATCGCCCTCTGCGATGCCCAGACAGGGCGTGGAGGCACGTGGGCCGACGACGATGCCATCATCTTCACGCCGCAGGGCGGGGTCGGCGCGAACTCGCTGCTGATGCGCATCTCGGCAGCCGGTGGGAAGCCGGCGCCCTTCGGTACACCCCTCGAAGGCGGGAAAACGCAGCGGTGGCCTCAGACGATTCCCGGTGGCAGCGCCATTCTCTACACCGAGCATTCAGCGGGGGGAGGCTTTGACGGCGCCAACATCGTGGTCGCGCCACTGGCGGGAGGGACGCCGAAGATCATCGTTCGCGGTGGGTATTTCGGACGGTACGTCGCAAGCGGCCACCTCATCTACATGGAGCAGGGCACGCTCTTCGCCGTGCGCTTCGATCCCAATCGCCTCGAGACGATCGGTCAGGCCGTGCCGGTGCTCGAGGGTCTCAGCGGGAACGGGGGATCGATGGGCAGTGCCCAACTGTCCGTTTCCCTGGAGGGCACTCTCGTGTACGTGCCGGGCGCGGTCGGGGGGCAGACGGTGCCGATCGAGTGGACGACGCGTGACGGCAAAACGTCGATGCTCCGCGCGACACCAGCCAACTGGATGAATCCGCGCTTTTCGCCGGACGGTCAGAAGCTGGCGATCGTAATCTCCGATTCCAGACAAAGCGATATTTGGGTGTACGACTGGGCGCGGGACACACTCACGCAACTGACCTTCGACCCCGGTGCTGATCGGATCCCGGTCTGGACGCCGGACGGCCGGCGCATCGTGTTCGCGTCCGATCGGGGCAAAGCGGGAGTCTCCAACTTGTACTGGGTGAACGCTGATGGCACGGGCGAGGTCACGCGGCTGACCGACAGCCCGAACCCCCAAATCCCCGCCTCCTGGCATCCCAGCGGCAGGTTCCTCGCGTTCCAGGAAACGCGCCCCGCACTGGGGCCGGATCTCATGCTCCTTTCCATGGAGGGCGACGCCGCGCGCGGCTGGACGCCCGGCAAGTCCAGTGTGTTCCTTAGCACGCCGGCAAACGAGTCCAGTCCAATGTTTTCGCCCGACGGCCGCTGGATCGCGTACGGTTCAAGTGAGGCCGGCGACGATGTCTACGTCCGTCCGTTCCCGGGCCCCGGCGGCAAGTGGCGTGTCTCCACGGAAGGCGCAAGTTTTCCCCATTGGTCGGCGGCCGCGCACGAATTGCTGTTCGTGAGCCAGGGCAGAGTGATGACGACCTCGTATTCCGTCGTCGGCGACGCGTTCCGCGCCGACAAGCCGCAGGTCTGGTCGCCGACTCGTATCGTCTCTGCGGGCACGTACATGTACGACATCCATCCGGACGGTAGGCGCCTCGCCCTCGCGAGGTCGACGGATCAGAACGCCGTCCAGGACAAGGTCGTGTTCGTCTTCAACTTCGCCGACTACCTGCGTAAGATCGCGCCGGTGACCAGGTAACGCGTCACGTCGCGGCGGCGGATAGGTCCCCCATTGTAGCCAAGGATTTACCTACCTGAGTGGTTGCGCCACGCTGTCAATGAGATTCTCGACATCTTCAGGTCGCGTCAGGCCGTTTCACCAGCGGCCAGACGGACAC
>JAYVMG010000428.1:0-2929 GCA_043759095.1 Acidobacteriota bacterium
ACGGAACGATGCGAGTCCACATGATCCGGTCCGCTCTGCGCATCGTCCTCGACGACGAAAATCGCGGAGTCCTTCCAGTAGACGCTGTTGGCGATCGCGTCGACAACACGGCCCATTGCGAGATCGTTGTCGGCGATCATCGCCTTCGGCGAGAACATGCCGGGCGTCGTCCCCTGGGTATGATCGTTGCCGAGGTGAATGATGGAGAGCTGCGGCAGGTTGTTGTTCTGAACAAACCCCCTGAATTCATCCAGCCAGTAGTCGACCCGCTTCTGATCGGTGATCGTCAGGTCGAAGCCGGCGAACGAAGGCGCCACGTTGTTCTTCAATCCAGGCACCGACTCGGCCGCGACGACGTCGCCCGCGGCGGTCTTCGATAAATGACGGACGAACTCTCCGTAACTCCGCACGCTCACCCGCGCGCGCTGCGCGTAGTCCCAGATGTAGCCGGACTCCGGCGCCGTCAGGTTGCCGTACGGGTTGCGCATGAACCCGTCGCCTTCACTCAAGTAGAGACCGCCCCGGTTACCGTAGACGGTCTGCCAGATTTTCTGAATCGCGTCGGTCGCGTATGCCGCCGTCGAAAATGAGTGCCCGTCGTAGCTGACGTCGGCATCGACATAGAAATTGTCGAAGAGCACGAACTGTGATGCGAGCGCGTGCGCGTTGGGGGTGATGGCCGCGCCGAACAGCGTCAGCGTCGGGTCGCCGTTGCCCTCCTTCATATCGCCGAGAATCGAGTCGTACGTCCGGTTCTCGCGAATGATGTAGAAGACGTGCTTGATTGGCGAACTCGCGCCGACGATGCGCGGAATCGGCGAACCGATCGGGACGTTCGGGGTGAGCCGTATGTCGTCGGAGTACGGCGTCACGGCCAGAACCTTGCGCGTGTAGTCCGCGAGGGTGACGCGGTCGGGCACCGGCAGGACGGAGACGGCTCCGTGCAGCCGGAGTTCCAAGCTCTCGTCATTCGGCTTGGCCACCGACGCCAACCCCTTACCGCTCAGAAAAAACATCTGCTTGCCGTCGGCGCCGAAGATCGCGCCGGTCGGATACCAGCCGGTCGGCACGAAGCCGTTGACGGTGCTGCGCGCGCCGTTGCTCACATCGACGACGGCGACGGCGTTGATGTCGGCATTCGAGACGATCAACGTCTGGCCGTCCGGCGAGAGCGCCACCGAGTTGGGCGTCGAGGTACGCGGAGCATTCGGGAACAAGCTCATCGAAATCTGCTCGATGGCGGAACCCGAGAAAGTGTCGAAGACCCACACGGACGCATCGTTGCCGCACGCGACGAACAGGCGTTGGCCATCCTTGGACAACACCATCGCGTTCGGGTGCTCGCCGGTGAGGAATTCCTCCAGCAAGACCATCGACGGCAGCATGTAGACCTGGACGCTGGCGCCGCCCCACAGCGACACGTACAACAGGCGGCCATCGGCCGAGACGATATTGCCGTACGGCTCGGCGGGAAGCGCCACCGTCTTCGTCGCGAGCCCCGTTGTCAGATCGATCGCCGAGACGCTTTGCGCGAAGACGCGCGTGACGAACAACGTCTTGCCGTCCGGGCTGACCGCCAGTCCACCCGCGAAGCTTTCGCCAGTGACGGCCGGTAGCGCGAACGTGCGCGCGGGCGCGATCACGCCGTCGCTGTAGTGGAACTCCTGCACGGCGTTGCTTCCCGCACCCGAGGAATAGAGTCGAGTGCCGTCGGGATGCCAGGCCAGGCCGTACCAGGCGTGGTCCAGCGGCAGCGTGCTCTTCACCTTCCAACTGGCGATATCGACAATCGAGAATGACGGCTTCGCCAGTCCGTTGTTGGTGACGATCAGGTAACGCGCATCCGGCGTCTGGATCACATTCAGCGGCAGGTTGCCGACCTTGAGATGCTTGCCCGCCGGTTGGAGGCGCCAGCCGTTTGGTAACAACGTGGTGCCATCCGACAGCGTGCCGGGCGCCGACGCAGAGGGCGGCGCGGACTCCGCGCGCGTGCGGAGCGTGGCCCAAGCGATGGTGGCCAACAGCAAGGGGATCAGGATGACGTACGAGCGAAAGCGACCTGCGCGATAGGCAGAGATCGTGGCGGTCTCGTCGTGGGGGAGCGACCTGACCGAATGGGACATGGACTGACGATGTCTACCGGAAGTCTAATCGGCTTTGCCAGTTTTGCCTACTCCGCATTCAGAACCGTAATCAGATGCTCAGCAGTTCGCCCTCTCATGACGAGGATATAGTTGCTGGACAAAGGAGATTTGCGAATGAAGATCATGCACCGAGGTCTGTTCTGGACGGCGATTATCGTCTCGTCCTGTGTCGTCGGGTTCGCGCAGGCGCCGCAGGCTCCGGCAGCGGCTGGGCGTGGCGCCGCGGCGCCACGTCTGGTGTTGTCGGTCAGCTCGCCCGCGTGGCCGGATGGCGGAGAAGTGCCGACGCTGAATGCCGGCCGCGGTGGCAACAAGTCGCCGGCGTTCGAATTTCACTGGACCCTTGGACCGAATCCCGGCGCCGCGCCGGAGACGCTCCAGACCTACGCCGTGATCTTCCACGACATCGAAAACGCCACGAACAAAGGTACGACCGATACGCTGCACTGGTCGGCGTTCAACATTCCCGGGACCGCAAAGGGTCTGCCTGAAGGACTGGGGCCGGGCGAACTTCCGGACGGGACGAAGAACGGACCGGGGATCATGGCGCGCGGCGGGAATCCGGGTTCGTATTTCGGACCGGGCGCGGGCCCCGGGCCCTTCCATCACTACATCTTCGAGTTCTACGCGCTCGACACGAAGCTGGAACTGCCGGCGATGGCGACGCGCGATGACCTGCTGAAGGCAATGGAAGGCCACGTCATCGGCAAGGCGGCCTACACCGGCCGTTTCCACGCGACACCGCAGTAGGAAGGAGCCGGTCATGAAGCGCGTGTCGCTGGCGG
>JAYVMG010000429.1:0-2920 GCA_043759095.1 Acidobacteriota bacterium
GTGGACGTGCTGCAGCCGCACGTCGACTTCTACAAGATTGCGTCGTACGAGCTGCTGTGGGACGACCTGCTGCGCGCATGCGCGGCGACGGGGAAACCAGTGGCGATTGCGACCGGGATGGCGACGATCGACGAGGTCGTCCGCGCGGCGAACGTGCTGCGCAACGCCGGCTGCGCCGAGCCGGTGGTGATGCACTGCACGTCGGGGTATCCGACGCCGGTCGATCAATGTAATCTCGCCGCGATTGACACTATTCGTTCGGCGACTGGCGCTCGCGCGGGCTGGTCCGATCACAGCGTGAGCCCCGCCGTCATCCACCGCGCGGTGCATCGCTGGCGCGCGGAAATGGTGGAGTTCCATCTGGACCTCGACGGCAAGGGCGCCGAGTTCAGCGCGGGACATTGCTGGCTGCCGGAACAGATCGCGCCGGTGATCGAGGCGATCCGCGCCGGCTTCTCCGCCGACGGGGCCGGCGATAAACTTCCGGTGGCGGCGGAGATCGCCGATCGGCCCTGGCGCACCGATCCCGCAGACGGTCTACGCCCGATGCGATCGATTCGAAGCACGTGGACGCCGTGAAATTTCCGAGTTGAGAGTTGAGAGTTGAGAGTTGAGACTTCCATGACCGTCAACACCAAGCCGTCGACTGCCAAAGGCCAGGATCTCTACCGCCGCGCCAAGAAACTGATTCCAGGCGGTACGCAGCTGCTCTCGAAGCGGCCAGAGCTGTTCCTGCCGGATCAGTGGCCCTCGTATTTTTCGAAGGCGCGCGGCGTTGAAGTGACCGACGTCGACGGCAACACGTACGTCGACATGTCGATGATGGCGATTGGCGCCTGCGTGCTGGGCTACGCCGATCCCGACGTGGACGGCGCCGTCAAGGCCGCCATCGACGCAGGTTCCGCATCCACGCTGAACGCGCCTGAAGAGGTCGAGCTCGCCGAGCTGCTGTGCGAACTCCATCCGTGGGCCGGCATGGTGCGCTACGCCCGCGCTGGCGGCGAAGCGATGATGATGGCGGTGCGCATCGCGCGCGCCAGGTCGGGCCGCGACAAGGTCGCATTCTCCGGCTATCACGGGTGGTGCGACTGGTATCTCGCGGCGAATCTGGCGGACGAAGCGGCGCTCGACGGTCAGCTGATGCCTGGGCTCGATCCCGCCGGCGTGCCGCGCGGGCTCAAGGGCACCGCGCTCCCGTTTCACTACAACCGGCTCGATCAGCTGAAGGCGATCGTGGACGCCAACCGCGGCGAACTGGGCGCCATCGTCATGGAGCCGCAGCGCGGGCAGGCGCCGGATCCCGGATTCCTCGAATCGGTTCGCGACATCGCGACCGAGATCGGCGCCGTGCTGATTTTCGACGAGGTGACGACCGGGTGGCGCATGACCGACGGCGGCATCCACATGCTGCTCGGCGTCAATCCCGACATCGCCGTCTTCGCGAAGGCGATGGCGAACGGTTATCCGATGGCGGCGATCATCGGCGCCGTGCCGGTGATGGAAGCGGCGCAATCGACGTTCATCAGCAGCACCAACTGGACCGAGCGCGTCGGCACGGTCGCCGCGCTCGCCACGATTCGCAAGTACCGTCGCGAGCACGTCGCCGAGCATTTGAAGATGATCGGCAACCTGATGTTCGACGGCTGGAAAAGCGCCGCGGCAAGGACCGGCATCGCGCTGCACACGGAAGGGCTGCCGAGCCTGACGCACTTCGGCTTCGAGCATCCGGACGAACCGCTGCTCACGACATTGTTCACGCAGGACATGCTCGAGCGCGGCTACCTCGCGTACAGCCAGTTCAAGCCGTCGTTCGCGCATCAGCCTGCGCATGTGGCGGAGTACATGAAGGCTGTCGAGTCTTCCTTCGCGATGATCGCCGCCGCGATCGGCGCGGGCGACTACGCGTCGCGCCTCAAAGGGCCGTGCGCGCGCCGCGGGTTCTACAGGCTGACGTCCTGATGCGCCAGTTCTCCACCACGGCGGACACGGAGGACGCAGAGGTCAAGCCACCGTGGTAGCCCGTTGACGTCCCGCCCGCTCGGCCGCACCGGCCTGACGGTGTCTGCGCTGTCGCTCGGCACAGTCGCGCTCGGCATCGACTACGGTATTCAGACACCGGGCGCCTACGGCCGCCCGGACGATGACGCGGCGGTCGCGCTGCTGCGCGAGGCCGTCGAGCGCGGCGTGACGTTTGTCGATACGTCCCCCTTCTACGGCGAGAGCGAGCGGCTGGTCGGACAGGCGCTGGGCGACGATCCGCGCGTGACGATTGCCACCAAAGTCTGGGCAGGCCCCGGCATGGCGCCCGGCGCCGAACATCTCACCGTGCCGCAGGCGATCGCGCGCTCGCTCAAGGCCAGTCGTCGCGTCCTGCGGCGCGAAGTGCTCGACGTGGTGCAGGTCCGCAACGCCACCCGCGACATCATCGAAGACGGGACCGCCACAGCCGCGCTCTGCGATGCGAAAGCCAGCGGTCTGGTGCGCTGTATCGGGGCGACCGTGTACGACGAGGACGCGGCGCTTGCCGTGATCCACGACGGCCGCTTCGACCTGTTGCAGATTGCGCTGAGCGCGCTCGACCAGCGCATGCTGCCACGCGTGATGCCGGCCGCGGCCGCTGCCGGCGTCGCGGTGATCGTCCGTTCGGCGTTTCTGAAAGGCGCGCTGACGCCGAAAGCGCAGTGGCTGCCGGAGACGCTCGCGCCCCTGCGCGCGGCGGCGTCGCGCGCGCGCGATCTCCTCGCCGGCGGGTCGTGGGATCGCCTGCCCGAGTCGGCGATGCGGTTCTGTCTGTCCGTGCCGGACGTGTCCTCGGTGCTCACAGGTGCGCGGACGCTCGCAGAACTGGACGAGGCGATTGAGGCCGAAGCGGCCGGGCCGCTCGATTCGTCAACGCTGACCGCGGCCGCGGATCTTGCGC
>JAYVMG010000430.1:0-7765 GCA_043759095.1 Acidobacteriota bacterium
CGCCGCGATCACGAGCTGCACGAACACGTCGAACCCGAGCGTCATGATCGGCGCCGGCCTCGTGGCGAAGAAGGCCGTGGAGAAGGGCCTCACCAGCAAACCGTGGGTCAAGACGAGCCTGGCGCCGGGATCGAAAGTCGTGACGGACTATCTCGCGCAGGCCGGTCTCGATACCTACCTCGATGCCCTCGGCTTCAACCTCGTCGGCTACGGATGCACGACGTGCATCGGCAACAGCGGCCCGCTGCCGGATGATGTGTCGGCGGAAATCGACGCGCGCAGCCTGGTGGTCGCGTCGGTGCTGAGCGGCAATCGCAACTTCGAAGGCCGTGTGCAGCAGCAGGTTCGCGCGAACTACCTCGCATCGCCGCCGCTGGTCGTCGCCTATGCACTCGCCGGCACGATGACGCTGGACCTGACGACCGAGCCGCTCGGGACCGGCAACGATGGAAAGCCTGTCTACCTGCGCGACATCTGGCCGACCGAGCGCGAGATTCAGGAGACGATGCTGCGCTCGGTGAAGTCCGAGCACTTCACGAAGCAGTATGCGGACGTGTTCCGCGGCGATGCGCGCTGGCAGAACCTTGACGTGCCGACCGGCGGTCGCTTCGAGTGGGATCCCGATTCGACCTACGTGCGCAATCCGCCGTTCCTTGAGGGCGTGACGCTCGAGCCCGCGCCGCTGGTCGACATCACCGGCGGGCGCGTGCTGGCGCTGCTCGGCGACAGCATCACGACGGATCACATCTCGCCTGCCGGTTCGATCAAGAAGGACAGCCCGGCGGGGAAGTATCTGATGGATCACGGCGTCGATCCGAAGGACTTCAACTCGTACGGCGCGCGCCGCGGCAATCACGAGGTGATGATGCGCGGCACGTTCGCGAACATCCGGCTGCGCAATCAGTTGGCGCCCGGCACCGAAGGCGGCTGGACGAGGTATCAGCCGGGCGGGGACGTGATGCCGATCTACGACGCTGCGATGAAGTACAAGGCCGCGGGCGTCCCGCTCGTCGTGCTCGCCGGTAAGGAATACGGGTCGGGATCATCGCGCGACTGGGCGGCCAAGGGTACGCTGCTGCTCGGCGTGAAAGCGGTCATTGCCGAGAGCTTCGAGCGGATTCACCGCAGCAATCTGGTCAACATGGGCGTGCTGCCGCTGCAATTCCAGGACGGTCAATCGCCGTCGACGATCGGCCTGACCGGCGCGGAGGTCTACGAAGTGCTCGGCGTCGCGCACGGACTGAAGCCGCGCGCGCTGGTCACCGTCCGCGCGTGCTGCGACGCCGGCACGTCGATTGAGTTCCAGGCCGTGGCGCGCATCGACACGCCGGAAGAACTGGTAGCTTTCCGACATGGTGGAATCCTGCCTTACGTGCTGAGACAGCTCGTCGGAAAGCCGTGACCGTGCCAGGGCTGATGGCTTAGGGCTGATGGCTGAACCGCCGTTGCTTTTAGCCCTGAGCCCTCAGCCATGACATCTACCGAGATCAAAGCGAAGGCTTCCGAACTGGGGTTCGACCTCTGCGGCGTCGCTCCGGCCGCCGATCACCCCGAGCTTCATTTCTTTCGTGAGTGGCTCGAGCGCGGGTATGCCGGCGAGATGGCGTACCTGCACCGCACCGCGGACCGCCGCGCTGATGTGCGCAACGTCATTCCCACCGCGCAGACCGTCATCATGACCGGCACGATCTACAACA
Organism: Acidobacteriota bacterium; assembly: GCA_043759095.1. Taxonomy (GTDB): domain Bacteria; phylum Acidobacteriota; class Vicinamibacteria; order Vicinamibacterales; family CAVVIG01; genus CAVQFC01. The sequence continues at coordinate 1,698 of JAYVMG010000430.1, forward strand.
CCGACCGGCCGTACTCGACCGAGTGCGCGGATCCGAATCGCGCGCAGATCGCGCGGTACGCGTGGGGCGACGACTACCATGACGTGATCGGCGAGCGCATGGAGTTGCTACTGTCGTGGATGCGCGAGCGATCGCCGGAGCCGTTCGAGGCGCGCGCCTACGTCGACACTGGGCCGGTGCAGGAGCGTGTGTACGCGCAGCACGCCGGTGTCGGCTGGATTGGCAAGAACACCTGCGTCATCAATCCGGAGATCGGCTCGTGGATCTTTCTCGCGGCCATCATCTGTAGCCTGCCGCTCGAGGTGGATGCGCCATCGCTCGATCAGTGCGGGAGCTGCACGTTGTGCATCGAGGCGTGTCCGACGCAGGCGATCGTGGCGCCGGGCGTGCTCGACTCGACGCGCTGCATCTCGTATTTGACGATCGAGCTGAAGGGCGACATCCCGGCGGTGCACGGCGCTGGCATCGGATCGCACGTGTACGGGTGCGACATCTGCCAGGAGGTCTGCCCGTGGAACGCCGTGGCGCCGAAGTCGAGCGACCCGGCCTGGCAGCCGCGGCCGGCGTGGGATCGCGTCGACCTGCTGACCCTTGCAGAGCAGACCGACGAGGCGTTGACCGTCGCGCTGCGCCGCAGTCCCATGAAGCGCACGAAAATTCAGGGTCTCCGGCGGAACGTCGCCGCCGCGTTGAAAAACGTAGGGGCGGACCCACGTGTCCGCCCGGGCGCGTTATCATCCGAGTGATGGGTTCTTCCTCCCTCGCGCCGTCATTCTTGTTGTCCATGCCGCAGCTGACGGATCCCAACTTCAGCAAAACGGTCGTGCTGCTGTGCAAACACAGCGAGGACGGCGCGTTCGGCCTCGTCGTGAATCGTCCGCTCATTACCACCGGCCGCGTCACCGTGGAGCTCGATCCGCCGATGTCCACCGACCGCGAGCTGCAGGTGTGGATTGGCGGTCCGGTCGAGCCGCATCGCAGCTGGGTGCTGGTGGGCGAAGAGCCGGATGAAGCGGAAGAACTTGGCGGCGTGAAGATCGCAGACGGCCTCTATCTCTCCACGTCACCCATGCTGCTCGGGAAATTGCTCGAGCCCGTGCCTCCGCCGCGCACGCGTCTGATCGTCGGGTACTCAGGATGGGGACCGGGTCAGCTCGAAGCGGAGCTCGGGGAGTCGAGCTGGCTGCTGAGCGACATCGATGCGGATCTGATTTTCAGCACGCCTGCCGATCGCCTGTGGGAAGCGGCGATCCGCCGCCTCGGCGCTGATCCCGGGACACTACAGATGTCCAAGGGCGTCCACTAGGAACGTAGGTCGCAGAACGGGCCAGGTGGGTATGCGGAAGGCGACAGTCGATCACGGCCGATCAGACCGATGCGATCAAGGAAGGCACTCAAATATGGCCGAAGTAAAGATGTTCTACGACCGTGAGGGCAAGACGCTGACCGTCTGGTTCACAGATCGATCTCGTGAATACATCTGTGAGGAGACCGGCGACGAGGTCGTGCTGATGAAAGACGCGTCGGGGCTCGTCATCGGCTTCGAAAAATTCAACTTCTCGATTCCGCTTTCTGATTCGCTCCGCGTCGCTCCGGAAACAGTACCGGCCTGACAGATGTTCAGCTTCCTGCGCGCCGGACTCGTGACGGGGATTACCGACGGGCTCTTTCGAGCGCGTTAGCGGCGGTACTCCTTCTAACTTCTAACTTCCTCTTCGGTAATCTCCTCCAGCTTCGCCAGCAGCGTCGAGAACCCGCACTGTTCCGGATCGAAGAATCCCCACTCGTCTTGAATCGGTTTCGACTTCTTCGCCTGCGGCTTCTGTTTCTTCGCGCGCGGCACATCACTCTCGGCGCCGTCGGACGGTCGCACCGCGATGGGATCGCGAGCAGGCGGGGGCGGATCAATCCGGCGCCGCTCGAGATCCTGGCGCAACGAGGCGACGAGTTCGATCCAGTCGGGCTGTTCGGTCCGCGGCGCCGGCGTTTCGGACGGCATGCCCTCGAGCGCCGGCCATATGCGGCCGGGCGTGAGATACATCGGCACCCACGGCTCGATGTCGGCCCGCGGCGGTTCTGGTGAATCGGCGAACGCCTCGTCCACGATCGCCTCCGCAGCGGGTGCGGTCAGCACGGCGACGGGTTCCGGCGCTGTCGCCGGTGTCTCGATCAGCGCGGGCAGAAGATCGAACGCGTCGAGTGGTAACTCGTCAGTCGCGATCGGCAGCGCATAGACGCCGATCGGTTCGCCATCGAACAGCTCGCCCTCGGATTCGTCCGAGAGCCCGGCCACCTCCTCCGAGAGATCGATCAGCGGTTCTTCGTCCGGCTCGGTATCGGCCGTCAGCTCCATCGCCGGCGTCCGCGACTCATCTGATGCGGCCGCCCAGGTTCCGACTACCGCGACGGGATCAATCTCCACTCCGGCGTCGAGTGCCGCGAGCGGCACAATCTCAGCAACGGTCTCCACGATCGGTTCGATCTCCACGATCGGTACGATCTCGGCGACCGTCTCCTCGACCCGCGCGATCTCCAGGACTGGCTGAATCGCCACGGTCGTCTCGATCGCGATCGGTGGCGCCGTCTCGAACGGATCCTCGTCGAGCGTCGCGCGTTCGGCCGCGGACTCCCGCAGGTACGTCGAAATCTGCTCGCCGAAGACGGCGGGATCGCAGCCGTCCGGCTCCGGTGACGCCTCGCGCCGTTTGCGCCACTTGGCCAGCATGCCGCCTGGCGCTGCGCGCGCGACGCCGCTGGCCAGCACGGGAATCGTCAGCGTGCGGACGTGCGCGGCTGCGGCGATGACCCGCAGCGCCGCCGCCAGCGCGGCATCGTCTGTCGGCGAGAGGAGGGCGGGGACGAGCACGAGATCCGGCACGCGGTTGCCGATCGCATCGAGTGCGCCCTCGGTGGTGTCCGCCAGAATCAATTCCGCGCCGACCTGGTGCCGAACGATGACGGTGAGGTGAGCGGCCTGCCGGCGATCGGGTTCGATGGCGAGAATGATGGGCATCTAGGTTCGGAGCATGAACAACACGAGCACTGCGGCTGCCAGCGTGAAGATGAGCAGCGGTGCGTGGCCGAGACTTTGATCCCGCGCGGCGCTGGCGACTACGTGTGCGACATCGCTCAGCTGCCGGCCGACGCTGGCCAGTTCCACCGTCGGGTGCGCCACGAACCCGCGAGAGATCTGATCGCGCACGCGATCGTCGGCGGCGACGAGGATCAGCAACAGAATGGCCATCGTACCGACAGACATCAGTACTTCACGAAACCCACGTCGCATGATCGGGTCTTCGCAATTGCCGTTCCGCATCGTGCCGGCGGTGCGCGGAGCGCGCCAGCCTCCGGATCCTTCCCTTATTCCAACGCTTTGTCATACGGCTGAGCTTGGTGGGTCAACGCGTTACGGCCGCTTCACACGAAATTCCGCCGCGGCGTTACGAATGTGCTGACTGAGGCGCCGCGCGCGAGCGTGCGCCGATGTGGCAGATCACGGCCGCGCAACGGGCGCTAAACGCACCTACGTATGGTGGTTTGTACGCGGATCGCGTGGTGCCGTTCGTGCGCGTGGCACACACGTTGCGTTTTCACTATTCGTCTCGCGGTCGCCGATGTCAATCGCGGCCGCATGTTGCTCACACGTCGCGCGTCATGCACGCGCAGGAGGATTGGACATGGAGTTCATCACACGTCTCAAGAAATTCGCGCACGCGGAAGACGGACAGGACCTGCTCGAGTACGCGCTGCTCGTCGCGCTGATCGCGCTCGTCTGCGTCGTCTCGATCGGGCTCGCCGGCACGAACGTGAACACGATCTTCGGCTCGATCGCGAGCAAGCTCGTGGTGCCTGCGGCGTAGAGTCCGCGCAACACGTGTGACGGTGACTGGACGAGGGACGCCCGTGCGTCCCTCGTTCACAACAGGCGAGGCTCAATGACTCAGGTACTGACGGCGATCGGGCGGCTCGTCCAGCGGAGTGACGGACAGGATCTGATCGAATACGGGCTGCTCGCGGCGCTGATCGCCATCGTCGCGATGGCCGGGGTCACCACGCTCGGCGACACGATTTACAACATCTTCTGGAGATCTATTGGCCAGTCTGCACTTTGACATGCTCGTGATGGCCACAGTCATCGCCGGCGCCGGCGCCGGCGCCGCGATCGACCTGCGGACGCGGCGGGTGCCTAACCCGCTGACGGCGCTGCTTGCTGCGACCGGGGTCGGCTTTGCGGCGGTCGGGATCAGCGGCCTCACGATCGGCGCATCGCTGCTGGGATTCGCGCTGGGGCTGGCGTTGATGCTGCCCGGCCACCTGCTCGGCGCCACCGGCGCGGGCGACGTCAAGCTGTTTGCCGCGCTTGGCGCCCTTGTCGGACCGGCGCACATCGCAACTGCGTTCGTCTACACCGCCATCGCGGGCGGCGTCATCGCGCTTGTCATCGCCATCCGGCGGCGGCGTCTGCAGCAGACGATCGGCAACGCGGCGCAGCTCATCGCGTCCGCCGCTGCGAACGTTTCAGCGATCGAAAGCCCGCTCGAGAACAACCGGTTCGCGTACGCCCCGGCCATCGCCGTCGGCACGACGCTGGCCGCGCTGGGATTCTAGATTCGCGACCAACAAGGGACCTGACTTATGGCTCGTATGCGTGTGTTCATGGTGTTCGTGCTGGCGGTGACGGCAGGAGGTGCGCTGGCCTTCGGCACGTACAACTACATGCAGCATCTGCCGGCGAGGAGCATGTCGATTCCGACGAGGCCGGTGGTCGTCGCCGCGAGCGACCTCGACATTGGCGCAGAACTCCGTCGCGAGGACATTCGGATCATCGACTGGCCGGCCAATGCGGTGCCGGCCAATGCGATCAGCGATCCCAAGGATGTGATCGGCCGCGGACTTATCCTGCCGGTGATCGAGAACGAGCCGTTCCTGCCGATGAAGCTGGCGTCAAAGGAAGCCGGCGCCGGCCTGCCGCCAGTGATTCCGCCCGGCCTGCGCGCGGTGTCCGTGCGCGTCAATGAAGTGATCGGCGTGGCCGGCTACGTGCTGCCGGGCACGCGTGTGGACGTCGTGGCGACGGTCAGCCCGAGCGGGCAGGGGTCGGACATGACGTCGAAGGTCATCCTGACCAACGTCCAGGTGCTCGCCGCCGGCACGAAGATCGACCGCGAGACCGACAAGAACAAGCCGATCCCGGTCAGCGTCGTCACACTGCTCGTGAATCCCGAAGAAGCGGAACGCCTGACGCTGGCCAGCACCGAAGGCAAGATTCAGCTCGCCCTCCGCAACCCGCTCGACAAGACGATGCCGGCGACGCCTGGCGTCAGGCCGTCCGCGCTGTTCGGCGTGGGCGTGCCGATCCGGACCGGGATCGCGCGCAGACGCCTCGCCGCCAACTTACCTTCGCTCGCCAAACCCGTTGCGGCAGTGGAACCTGATCTGCCGACGGTCGAAATCATCCGCGGTGACAAGCGCGCACGCGAAGTCGTGCGTCAGGAGCAGTGAGCATGCGCAAAATCGTTCTAATCCTCCTGATTGCGGTCTCCGCGCCGCGCTTCGTCCGGGCTGCCGACGATGCATCGGCGGTACGGCTCCTGGTCGGCCGATCTGCCATCGTGGACGTCGGCAGCGCGATTGCGAGAGTGTCGCTGACCAGCGCCGACGTCGCCGACGCCGTCGTCACCTCGACCAATCAGCTCCTGGTCAACGGCAAGATGCCGGGCACGATCTCGATGTACGTGTGGGAGAGGAGCGGGGGGCTGCACCGGTACGAAATCGTCGTGCAGCGCGACCTGGCGCATCTCAACGAGCAGATCCAGCGGTTGTTCCCTGGCGAGAACATCGAAGCGCAGAGTAGCGGCAAGGGGATCGTGTTGTCCGGCCTCGTCTCGAGCAAGGCGATCTTCGACAACGCCGCCACACTGGCGGGCGGGTACGTCGAGAAGGTCGACGAAGTCGTCAACATGCTGCGCCTGCAGGAGAGCACCGCCAGCAACCAGGTGCTGCTCCGCGTCCGCTTCGCCGAAGTCAGCCGCAGCGCGATTACGGATCTGGGCGCCTCCCTGTTCACC
>JAYVMG010000431.1:0-2907 GCA_043759095.1 Acidobacteriota bacterium
CCCGCGTCGTGGTCCAGTGAAATTCAGGGCGGCAGTGGCTCACTACGGCGCGCTCATTCCTCCCGACGGCGCTCGAACCTATCCCCGGCGCCCCTCGCCATCCGTAAAAAAGGGCGGTTATAGTCCTATCCGCGACTGACGCTGCATGATCATCGACAAACACGTACGCGGAGTGGACGGGAAAATGGCGCACGATGTATTCATCAGCTACTCGCGCAAGGACAGGGATTTCGCGGTCCGGCTGCAGCAGGCGCTCGCTAACTATGTGCCGCCCAAAGATCTGCCCGTGCCCCATCGCCGCCTGGACGTATTCCGGGATGAAGAAGACTTCACCGGTGCGGAGTACTACCAGTCGCTCGACCGGCATCTCAACGATTCCAGCAAGCTGATCGTTCTGTGTTCGCCCTCTGCGCGCAGCAGCCAGTTTGTCAACGACGAAATTCAGCGCTTCGCGCGCACGAAGGGTCCGGATCGCATCATCGCTCTGCTGACAGCCGGCATTCCCAACAACGAGGCAACACCGGAGCAGCAGGCGCAAATGGCATTTCCAGATGCGTTGTGCGAAGCGATGAAGATGCCGTTGGCCGCCGACTTTCGCGGCTTCGATCCGAAGCGATCGAAAGTGGATCGGGGTCCCTACGAGCCGAGCTGGTACACAACGCTCGCCAATATCTACGACGTCAGCCGCGCACAGCTTGAGCAGCGCGAGAAAAAACGCCGCACGCGCCGGCGGCAGATCACCGCGGGTGTGGCGGTGGCGTCTGTCATCGTTCTGGTGGGCTTGTCGTCGATTGCATGGAAGCAGCGACAGGATGCCATCAGACGGCAGAGTGTAGCCGCCGCCCGCTACCTCACTAGTCAGGCGGTGGCAAACAAATCGACGCCGCTCAGCCAGGGTCTGCGGGTACGCGCGCTCCTTGCCGCGGAATCGCTGCGCAAGGCCTGGACCAACGAGGGCTACGACGCGTGGCGCAGCGCCACGCGGCAGATGCCGCCCATCCTTGGCCAGGTCAACACGGACTCGAGTTTCCTCAGGATGTCTTTTACCGCGGATGGACGGCAGCTATTCGCGCTTTGCGGTCATCGCCACATTCATGTGTTCTCCGTTCCAGAACTGCAGGACCTGAAAAAGTTCGAGGCACTAGAGTGGGCGTACGAGTTGGCCATCGATGCAAAAGGCGAGCAGGCGCTGGCGTACAAGGCCAATGACGAGGTCGTCCAGGTCTTCGACGTCCGGAGTGGCAAGAAACGAAATATCTTTCTGCCGGCCTCTTTCCGTTCGGCCGCCTTCAATCCTGCGGCCGAGGCCGTCGTGATTTCGCTGACCAACCTGTGGGTGCTCGATGCAAGCTCGGACGAGGTTCGATCGCGTGTCGAATTTCCGAAGGAGACCTCGGCCGTTTCGCTCAGCCCCGATGGGGCAACGGTGATCGCTCTCACCGGCAAGGCGCTGCATGCGTACGACACCACCGAGGGCAAGGTCCGTTGGCAGCTGCCTCTCGGTAGCGAGGCGGGTCGTGAGGCGGTGTTCCGCGGCGACGGGCAGGCCGTGATGGTGAAGGGCTTGAGTAGACTGTTGATCGTGGACTCGGAGACCGGGGAGATCCTCAAATCATTGCCGGTTGTACTCAATGCGTACGACCGCCCCCTGTTCTTCAGTGGCGACGCCTACGCCATTGGCAACGAGGCGTACAGAACTTCCAGCGATGACCGTTTCGTGCTCCCTTTTTCGGAGAAGGCGAGTCCGCCCTACGCGTTACCTGCCGTCAGTTCGTCTGGACGATACATCGCAGGCATCATGCGTGACGGCAAACAGGAAATTGCAGTGGTCGATCTGTCCATCAGGGACCGTTCCGTGGCGGACGACATTGCTTCTTTCTACGTCACGCTCCAGGAGGGGTATCAAGGCACGGTCGCGGCGTTCACTCCGGACGGCAATGTGCTGGCGTTGAGTTCAGGGATGGGAGCTTACGGACAGAAGCCGATGGCCGAGCTGCAGCTCGTTTCACTGAAACCTCAACGTTGGCTCCCGATCATTCCAAGCCGGTCGCGCAACGGCAATCTGAATGTGCTGCCGCCGGATTCCCGTGTAGTGGCCAAGCCGTGGTCGTCGTCCGTCGCGCGCACCTACGACCCGGACGGAACGCCCGTCGCAGACGACAACACCGGGACATTCGTCTCACCCAGCGGGCGATTCGCCGCACGACTCGAGCGCGGAAAGGGCTGGATCGTCACGGACACCAGCAACAAGCGATCTGTCACCATTCCTGAGAATGGCAGCCCGATCGAGTTCTCGCCGGACGAGTTGCGAGTACTGGTGTTTCCGAATGTCTATTCGCTCGACGACGCGGCCACGCCCCATTCCGTTGCCACTGCAAAGCCGTTCCATCAGACCTGGTCGTTCCCGAAATCAAATCTGGTCATCGGTGTCGACGTCGATTCGCTGAGCATGAGTGATGCGAATAGATCCGTACTGTTCGACTGGAAGACCGGCGAAGTGTCTCCCGGCCCTCCTTCGGTGAACTCTATCTACGCCATCAGTCCCGATGGCCAACACTTCGTGACGTATGACCACGACGTCATTCAGCTCTGGAAGACGGGGGCGACGACACCCGCCGTCAAATCCGGCCGCGCCAGCGTCGGCAGCGACACGTCGATACATTTCAGCCCCGACGGCACACTGCTCGCCGTCGCCAAATGCCGGGGCGTGCCGCTTTACGACGCCAGCACGCTCGAACTGCGCTTCGAAGTCCCTATCGGCGCCTCATGCTTTGCGGGCTTAAGCCTGGATGACAAGTACGTCGTGACCCGAACGTGGCATTCCGATGTTCCCGAACCCACGCTGCACCCGATCACACTGGAGGGAGTACTTGAAGAGACTTGCTCCAAGGTGCGTGAAAATCTGAC
>JAYVMG010000432.1:0-2907 GCA_043759095.1 Acidobacteriota bacterium
TTTCAGTCTGGCGGTGGCCGGCTGCATCGGTGTGGCGCGCATGGTCCAGCCGGTATTTGCGCAGACTTCGCCGGACCTGCCGAAGATTCCTGTCTACCAGGTCGATCCCGCGTGGCCCAGGCCTCTGCCCAACGGCTGGGGGATCGGACCGGTGAGTGGCATCTCCGCCGACATCCGCGATCACGTCTGGATCGTCCACCGGACCGACACCGTCAAACAGGCGGGCGGCACTCCTGCTCCCCCGGTCATCGAATTCGATCCGCAAGGCAATGTCGTCCAGACATGGGGCGGGCCGGGGTCCGGCTACGAGTGGCCTGAACAGCTGCACGGCATCACCGTGGACGAACGAGACCGGGTCTGGATCAGCGGCAATGGTCCGAACGACGCCCACGTGCTGGCGTTCACCCGCGACGGCAAGTTTCTGCTGCAGATCGGGAAATCCGGCAGGATGGCCGGCAGCAACGACCAGGCGAACCTCGGCCACGCCACACAGGTGCGGTTCGATGCGGCCACGGGGTCCGTGTTCGTCTCTGACGGCGAGAACAGCCAGAACCACCGCGTCATCGTGTTCGATGCGAACACCGGTGCGTATCGGCGACACTGGGGCGCGTACGGCGATCGGCCGGACGACACGGCCGTCGCGGCGCGCGTCGATCCCGGCGGTCCGCCGCCCCGTCAGTTTGGAACGGTGCATTGCCTCCGAATCGCGCGCGACGGCCTCGTCTACGTGTGCGACCGCGGCAATAACCGGTTCCAGGTTTTCCAAAAGAGCGGCGCCTTCGTCAGGGAACAGTTCATCGCGAGGGACACGAGAGGCGCCGGGTCGGTCTGGGATATCGAGTTCTCTCTCGACGAACATCAGCGGTTCATGTACGTCGCGGACGGCACGAACGAGAAGGTGTGGATCCTGGAGCGTGACTCCTTGAACGTGCTCGGGGCGTTCGGGTCGAGCGGCAAAGAGGCCGGGCAGTTCGCGACGCCGGTCCACGACCTCACGATGGACTCGAAGGGCAATATCTATACAGGCGAGGCGGCCACGGCCGGGCGCGTGCAGAAGTTCACGCTCAAGGAGTAGGCGGATGCGAAAGGATACGGTCGCCGCGACGCTGGTCGGCGTACTGATGCTGACGGGAGTTGCCCTGGCGCAGGTCTCGCAACTGCGGCACTGGTCGGGCCAGGGTGTCGCTGCGGTGTACGAAGGGTTCGACATCAACCCCGACGGCAGCTACAACATGTGGTTCGGCTACATGAACCGGAACTTCGAGGAAGAGATTGACCTTCCCGTCGGTGCCGACAACAAGTTCGAACCCGGGCCGGACAAGGGTCAACCGACACACTTCGACACGCGCCGCCACAAGGACATCTTCAAGGTCACGGTGCCGAAGGACTTCGGGCCAACCAGCAAGCTGCTCTGGACGCTGACGGTGCACGGCCAGGCACAGGCGGTTGCCGGCACGCTCGGCCGCCAGTGGCAAATCGACCGCGTGCGCACGACGCGCGGCGGCAACATCAACGACATCAACTCGAACCTGCCTCCGGTGGTGGACGCCAGGTCCGATGCCGCGTCCGTTGCCACCGGCCGGGCGCTGACCCTGAACATCTCCGCCACTGACGACGGCCGCCCGAAAAAGCGCGGCAATCCCAACGAGTCCGCTGGGATGATCGTCGAGTGGACAAAGTACCGCGGCCCCGGCACGGTCACCTTTGCCACCGAGAAGCAACCGTTGCGCGACGGGAAAGCCACGACCACTGCGTCCTTCAGCGAACCTGGCGAATACACACTCATGAGCGTGGTAGACGATGGTTCTGGCGAAGTCGCGGGTGATTTCGGCTATCACTGCTGCTGGACGAACACGCAGGTGAAGCTGACGGTGAAGGGCGGTGCCCAATCCGCAATCCGCAACCCACAATCCGCAATCCGCAATCCACAATCCGCAATGGCGCCGACGCCGAGCTTCGCGAAAGACGTGGCCCCCATCTTCCAGCGAAGCTGCCAGACCTGCCACCACCCGGGCACGTCCGCGCCGATGTCGCTCGTCTCCTACGACGACGTCCGTCCATGGGCGCGCTCGATTCGGCAGCGGGTCGCGAACCGCGACATGCCGCCCTGGCATCTCGACAAAACGGTCGGCATTCGCCACTACAAGAACGATCGGTCGCTGAACGACGATGAGATCGCCACCGTCGTGCGCTGGGTGGACGCGGGCGCGGCGCTGGGCAACCCCGCCGACATGCCTGCGCCGCTGACGTTCCGCCCGGAGGGCGACTGGTTCATCGGCGAGCCCGATCTGAAGGTCACCACGCCGAGCGACTTCTCGATGTACCCCGCCGGCCCCGACTGGTGGATCGATCAGTTCGCCGAGGTCCAGCTCACCGAAGACCGCTGGATCAAGTCGATGGAGATCAAGCCGAGCAACCCGAAGATCGTCCACCACGTCGTCGTCTACGCGATCGAGCCGGACGCGCCGGAGGGCACGCCGGAGACCGGCGTCATGCTGCACGAGTACGCCGTCGGCAAGTACGGCGACATTTTCGGCGACAATACCGGCCGCCTGCTGAAGAAGGGCACGCGGCTGCGGTACGACATGCACTATTTCGCCATCGGATCCGAACAGCACAACAAGACGACGATCGCCTTCACGTTCTACCCGAAAGGCGTGACGCCGAAGTATCAGGTGCGGTCGCAGAGCATCCGGAACATTCCGAACGACGAGCTCGAAGTGCCGCCGAACACGGTCGTGCGGACGGACGGCTACTTCCGGCTGCCGAGGCCGGCGCGGATCGATGCGTTTCAGCCGCACATGCACATGCGCGGCCGCGGGCTGACGGTCGAAGCCATCGATCCGGTGACGAACAAGACGTTCATTCTCAGCTCCGTGGATCATTTCGACTTCAACTGGCACATCA
>JAYVMG010000433.1:0-7731 GCA_043759095.1 Acidobacteriota bacterium
CTGATCCCGACGTCCTCGTCTCGCTGCCAGACGATGACGAAGGGGAGCGAGGCGCGATTCTGAAGCAGACGTCCAGGGCGCGAGACGAGCTGGCCAAGACCCTGGGTGTGCCGCCGCCGCGCGTTGTCCTGCGCTTCCACCCGACGACCGACGACTACGAACGCGTCACCGGCCAGGCCTGGTTTACGTCAGGCGCGGTCGTGAACAACGAGTTGCACCTGCTGCCGCTGACCGTGCTACGCGATCGCGGCATGCTCGATCGGACGATTCGTCACGAGCTGGTGCACGTGATGACCGATGTCGCGCTGGGGAAGCGCCCGGTGTGGGTGCGTGAGGGCGCCGCGATCTATTTCGCCGGCGAGCAGATAATTCCCGGCGAGTCGCAGCAGCGGCCCGCCTTCAAACCCGAACCGCGCGCGTCGTGCCCGGACGACAACGAGCTACTGCACCCCGTCTCGGTCGGCGCGCTAAGCAACGCCTACTCGCGAGCGAGAACGTGCTTTGCGAAACAGATCCAGGCAGGTCGCGCGTGGCGCGACGTGCGCTAGCCCCTAGTCCTGAGCCTCCAGCCCCTAGCTCTGAGCCCCTACTTCGGATCCGGCACGTTCGGGACCGTGTAGGTCTTCTTCAACGCCGCCTGATATTCACCGAACAGCGCCTTGATGCCGTCGAATTCTTTCTTCACCGTCTCGCGATAATCGGCGTGCGTGGCGAAGTCGAAGAGCACCGCGGTCATCGCTTCGGCGTCGACGGTGAATCCCTTGTGGCCGATCTCCTTCAGGTTGTCGGCGTCCATCTCGTAGGTGTGGTTCGACCACGTAGACGACTGCGCACTGAAGCCGACGCCGGGAATGTCGCGCGACACGCTGCCGGTTTCCTCGTAGCCCTGCGGCTTCGCCGGCTCTGGATTGACGCCGGTCGCGCCAAAGTTCTTCATGTACTGAAACCCGACTTCGGCGAGCGTCGCGAGGCCGATGCCGTCGAGATCCTTGCCGTAGTGATCGATCTTCACTTTGGTGCCGGTCGACAGCGCCGCCGCCTTCGCGGCGTTGTCCACGAACTCGACCACCTGCTGCAGGTAAACCTCGTCGGGATAGCGGATGTAGAAGTCCGCGACCGCGCGGTCCGGCACGACGTTGGGCGCCGTGCCGCCTTCGAGGATCACGCCCTGGATGCGCGCTTCCGGGCGAATGCTGATGCGCGACGCGTCGACGTTGTTGAACAACTGCACGACGGCTTCCACCGCGTTGCGTCCCATCCACGGCGTCATCTGATGCGTCGGCGCGCCGCTGAACGTGTACTTGGCGCCGACGATGTTCAGGCAGCAGGAGCCGAAGCCGTGCGCAGGCCGTGACGTCTGGCTCGACGCGTGACTGCGCACGATGATGTCCGCGCCGTCAAACGCGTGCGCCTCGTGCATCACGGTCTTCGCGTTGGGCGGCATCATCTCCTCACCGGGCGTCCCGTAGACGACGATGCTGCCTAGTGATTTCGTGCGCGTGAGGTGCTCGGCCATCGCGATCGCCGCCGCCATTCCGACTGGACCCTGCGCGCTATGCTGATCGCCGTGGAACGCGCCCTTGGCGCCGCGCAGCGCGTCGTACTCGAGGATGATGCCGAGCACCGGGCTGCCGTTGTTGCCCTTGAACTTCGCGACAAACGCCGTGGAGAGGCTGGCCGTGCCGGTTTCCACGCTGAAGTTGTGCTGCCGGAGATAGTCGGTCAGCTTGCTGACGGACCGCTTCTCTTCGAAGCCGATCTCGGGGTGCGTTGCGATGTCGTCCGCGAGCGTGATGAGTTCCTTGTCCATCAGCTCTTTCGCGCGGGCGACCACCTGATCGCGCGCGGCGTTCGGTCCGGTGAGCCGCGTGACGAGCGCCGGCACGTCGAGCGACTGCTCGAGCGCCGACATCTTCTTCAGCACGTCGCGCGCGGCCTCTTTCTCGGTCGGCGTGTCCTGCGCGAAGAGCGAGGCGGGAGCAAGCATGAACAGAAACATCAGCGCGCGCGATCGTGTCAGCATGTTCGCCATTATAGAGGGAACGAGATGACGGCCGATCCGTGGACGCCGTGATCGCCGGCTTCGTGATGCGCGGGTGCGGCGGGCGCCCAGATGTCACCGCCGTGTCTTTCGATCACGCGCCGCGCGAGCGGCAGCACCAGCCCCAGTCCGCCGCGCATGTCGTCGAACGCACCAGGCTCGCTGTCACGCGCCTCCTGCACGTGTCCTTCGTCCGCGACGATGATGACCGCGAACTCGCGGCCGTCGCGGGTCTCACGCCTGCGCTCGGCGACCACGACGGCTGGCCCGGGTTTCTCGCGAAGGATGGCGCGAAACACGGCGTCGAATGCCGCCCGCAGACGGCCGGCGTCCCCGGCGATCGACGCGCCGCTCGATGGTCCGCTGAGCGCGAGACGCACATTCCGATCGGCGCCTTCCGGAACGCCGGCGCCGGCGTCCTCGACCAGCGCAAACAGATCCACCGGCTGCTGGGCCATCGCGATCAGGCCGCTGTCCAGTTTCCCTATCTCGCTCAGCTCCGCGACGATGGCCACCAGCCGCTCGCACGACTTCGCTGCCTGGTCGATCATCCGAAGCTGCCGTTCGTTCATGGGCGGATCCTGGTCGCTTTGCAGCATCCGCAGATAGCCGCCGACGACGCTGGCGGGCGTGCGGACCTCGTGGACGGCCAGCGAAATCAATTGGGGATACGGGTGGGGTGACGGCTTCACGGGGTCAGCTTACTATTCCTTTGCGCGCGTCCCATCCAGTCCCGTCCGGCAGGCGTATGTCCTTATAATGAGGACACTATGCTGATCAAACGCCCGGCCGATATCCGCAGCTCGGAAATCACCGACAAAAAGCTGTATCTGAACCGGCGCGAGTTCCTCGGTGCGACCGCTGCGACCACCGCGGCGGTGGCGACCGGCGTCCTCGGCAGCGCAGCATTCGCCGAGGCGGCCACCCCGGCCCCGCACGGACGGAAGATCGACAACATCAAGAAGAGCACGTTCAGCACCGACGAGAAGCCGAACAAGTGGGAAGAGATCACCACCTACAACAACTACTACGAGTTCGGCACCGACAAGGACTCGCCGTCGATGCTGGCGCGCAACTACAAGACCGAGCCGTGGTCGGTGATGGTTGACGGTGAGTGCAACAAGAAGGGCAACATGCCGCTCGAGGATATCCTCAAGGGGCAGGCGCTCGAAGATCGCATCTACCGGCATCGCTGCGTCGAGGCGTGGTCGATGATCATCCCGTGGGTGGGTTTCCCGCTGGCCGATCTGATCAAGAAGTGCGAGCCGACGTCGAAAGCGAAGTTCATCGAGTTCACGACCGCCTACGATCCGAAGCAGATGCCGGGGTTGCGCTCGCCGGTGCTGCACTGGCCGTACGTGGAAGGCCTGCGGCTCGACGAGGCGATGCACCCGCTGACGATCCTCGCGGTCGGTCTCTACGGCGAAGTGATCCCGAACCAGGACGGCGCGCCGCTGCGGCTGGTCGTGCCGTGGAAGTACGGCTTCAAGCACATCAAGGCGATTCAGAAGATCCGGTTCGTCGAGAAGCAGCCGCTGAACACGTGGCAGGAATCGGCGTCGCAGGAGTACGGTTTCTACTCCAACGTGAATCCGACCGTCGATCACCCGCGCTGGAGTCAGGGGACCGAACGCCGCATCGGCGAATTCCTGCGGCGCAAGACGCTGATGTTCAACGGCTACGGGGATCAGGTCGCCAGCATGTACGCCGGGATGGACCTGAAGCGCAATTACTAGGGCTTAGGGCTCAGGGCTCAGGGCATCTCGTTGAAGCTGTCTGATCGTGCGGTTCGGTTTGGGCTCAAGCCCGTCGTGTTTCTGGCGGCGCTCGGCCCTTTCTTCTATCTCGTGTGGGCGGCGCTGACGGGGAACCTCAGCGCCAATCCGCTCGCCGATCTCACTAACGAGACCGGCGTCTGGACGCTGCGCTTCGTTGCGCTCACGCTTGCCATCACGCCGCTGCGCAAGATCACCGGCTGGAACACGTTCATCAAGTTCCGCCGCATGGTTGGCCTCTACGCGTTTTTCTACGGCACGCTCCATCTTCTCACCTACGTCATCGCGGATCGCTTTGCAGGCCTGGATCAAGCAGGAGGCTGGGTCGAGGCGCTGAGCGGCGGACACGCGCCTGGTGGTGCGCTGCTGGCGTCGACCGCGCGCAGCCTGGCGAAGTCGATTGGCGAGGACATCTACAAGCGGCCATTCATCACGATCGGTTTCGCGACGTGGATCACGATGCTGCCGTTGGCTATCACGTCGACGGCGGGGTGGATCCGGCGGATGGGCGGCAAACGCTGGAACCGCCTGCACAAGCTCGTCTATGTGACGGGCATCCTCGGACCGCTGCACTACTGGTGGCTGGTGAAAGCAGACGTCAGCCGTCCGCTGACCTACGCGCTGGTGATCGCGATCGTCCTCGGCGCGCGCGTGTTCCTGAACCGCGCCAACGCGAAACCGGCGCCGGCGCGGGCTCCGGTCTCGCGCGTCTGATCCCGTTCCGTCCCGCCTATTGTTTCTGCAACCCAGGCTCGCGCATCGTGCGCTCGATCGCGTCGATCTCGATCGGGACGAATGCGGAGAGATTTTCGTACCCCGTCTCGGTGATCAGGATCATGTCCTCGAGACGGATGCCGATGTGTTCGTCGGGGATCTGCATCGCCGGCTCGATCGTGAACACCACGCCCGGTTCGAGCGTCGCCGCGGGCGCTCCGACGTCGTGTACTTCCATGCCGACCGGATGGCCGAGGCTGCGCGCCGTGCTTTTCCGATAGTTCTCCACGAACACCGTCGCTGCCGCTTTGATGTTCGGGTCGGTGAACGTGAACCTCGTCATGATCGCGTCCATCTTGCCGACGGCCTTCACGATCACGTCGTGCGGTGTGGCGTGGACGGTGATTGACGACATCAGCGCCTGGTAGAGGCGCAGGTAGATCGTGTAGAACTCGCGCTGCCGCACGGTGAACCGGCCGTTCGCCGGGAACACGCGCGTGACATCCGACTGGTAGTACTTGTAGTCGGGTGCGTAGTCGAACTGCACAAGGTCGCCGTCGGCCAGCGTCGCAGTCCCCTTGTGATAGTGGGAGTAGATGGTGTTCGTTCCGGTCGCCACCAGCGCGAAGTACGATGCGCCATAGGCGCCGTATTTCTTGAACACGAACTCGGCGTCCGCCTGCAGTTCGTATTCGCGCAGGCCTGGTCTGGTGTCGCGCATCGCCTCGACAATCGCCAGGCCCGTGATCCGCGTGGCCTCGCGGATCACCGCGATCTCACGCGGGCTCTTGGTCGCGCGCATCGCGTCGATCAGCGGATCCAGATCCTTCACCTCGGATCGCGGCGCCGCTTGTGTGAGTTTTGCGACGAACGCCTCTTCGCGCGATACGCGTCCATCCCAGGGATCCTGTTTCGTCGCCCGCCACAACGCCGCCGGATCGGTGGAGGATGCCTCGCCAAGAACTTCCGGTCGAAACGGCGTGTGGATTGTGCGGCCGCCGGACGCGAACGCCGCCACAGCGGCAGCGAACGCATTCCGATCGAGCACCGCGTCGAAACCGGTCGCCTTCGCAGCCTCGTCGCCAGGACGCAGCCCCGGGCCATACATCCGTAGTTCGGCGCGCTCGTTGTACGGCTGCAGGTATAGCGTCGATCGTTTCGTGCGCCCGTCGATCGTCACGATCGCGCGCGGCTCGACGACACCGGTCAAGTAGAAGAACTGGTTGTTCTGCCGGAGCGGCTGCTCACCAGGGCGTTCAGGAGTGCCCTGGAGAATCGCGACGCCGTCGCCAATGCGCTCCATCACGCGCGCCCGGCGGGCGCTGAATTCCTCGAGCGGAAAAATCTCCGGGCCGGTGAACACCGGCTGCGCCCCAATCGTCGTCGTCAACAGGAGCAGTGCCAGGCCGGCAGCGGCGGGGAAGGTCATGCGCACGGTGTGCTCCTCAGCGAATGGTGATGCGGCCGTCGACGGCCGGCGCGACCTCGCGCGCGGCGGCGACGTAGCGTTCGAGCGCGCCCGAGATCAGGTTGCCCGCCTCAGGTCCTACCCGAATGGGCTGACCCTTGAACATCGTGTAGCCGTCGCCTTCCCTCAGCATGAAGTCGGGAATCGCGACCGTGTACGTCCGGTTCAGATCGAGCGGCTGCCCGTTCACACGGACGTCGACCACCCGGCTGCCCGCCGCGGCGCCCCGGTCCACGACCATCGTCAGGCCCGACACCTGCGGGAACCTGCCGTCGCCCGCGGGCAGCCTGCCGACGCCGTGGTTCAGCGCCTCGAGCACGACGCGTCCCGGCAGCGCGAGCGTGCAGATGACTTCGTTGAACGGATGAATCTCCACGAGCGTTCGCCGCGTGAGCGGGCCGGCGGGAAAGATCCGATTGCCGCGAATGGCGCCGGAGTTCGTCATCGCGATGTCGGCCCGGGCGTCGGCGCGGATGGCATCGGCGACCAGGTCGCCGAGATTCGTTTCCACCGTGTGCAGGTTGGCGCTCAATCCGTCGAGCGGCACGCGCGTCGTGCCCGTGACCAGGCCGAGCGCGGTGTCCAGGCGTGCCTCGTACGCGGCGATGACCTCGCTCGTTTTCGCATCGTCGGGAATCGCCTTGGTCACCGGTAACAACTCGTAGAACCGTTCGACCGAGCCGCCTGGGCGCCGGTTCATGTCGAGACGCGCGACGAACTTCGCGTCGGATCCGGATTTGCTGATGAACGATCGGCCCTGGACGGAAGCGATCAGGTAGTGCTCGTGGCCGCCGATGATCAGGTCGAGCTCGGGATATGTCTCGACGAGCGCTTGATCGGTGGCGATCGCGAGGTGAGTGACGGCGACGAACACCGTGGCGCCGGCCTGTTTCAGGATCGGCAGATACTGGCCGGCCGCCGTCAGCGGATCGATGATGCGCGTGTGCTTCAGCTTGTCGCCGGTGATCTCGCTGGTGTTGAGACACAGGCCGATGAAGCCGACCTTGAGCGCGCCGAATTGCTTCACGACGTACGGCGCAGCATCGCCGATCGGCTGACCGGTCGCGGTGTCGACAATGTTCGAGACGACCCATTGAAACGTCGCCGCGTGCATCTGCGTGATCAGCTCATCGTCGCCGAAGTCGAACTCGTGGTTGCCGAGAGTGGCCATGTCGAGTCCGGCGGCGTTCAGCGCGGCGATCATGTGCCCGCCTTTGAACACGCTGGAGGCGACCGACGGCGAGAGGAAATCGCCGGCGATGACGAGGAAGGGCGTGCGTCCAGCAGCAGCGAGAGTCTTCTTCAGCGTGGCGACGCGGGCGAGCCCGCCGAGGCCATCAACCGGAACGGTGGTGTAGACGTCGTTGATCTGCAGGAACGTGACGGGCGCCGCCGTCCGCGCGGCGAACTCCTGCTGCGCCGTCGCGGGAACCAGCCACGCGCAGACGAGGAGCGTCGCCACGAGGAAGGTGGAACCGCGCACCTTGCACCCTGCACCTTGCACCCTGCACCCTGCACCCGTCATCGGTACTGGATCCATTCCGGGACCTGCGTGAGGTCGACGTTGCCGCCGCTGAGGATCACGCCGACGCGGAGTCCGCGAATCGGGGTCGCGCCTTCGAGCGCCGCCGCCGCAGCCAGCGCGCCGGTGGGCTCGACGACCAGCTTCAGCCGCTCCCACAGATAGAACATCGTCTTCAGGAGTGTGGGGTCGTCCACCGTCACCATGTCGG
>JAYVMG010000434.1:0-2904 GCA_043759095.1 Acidobacteriota bacterium
CCGTCGAGCAGCGTCAGCGACGAAGCACGGAACCGCAACATGGTGATCGACCAGGGTCCGACGCAGACAGGCGGACGCCGCGAGGAACTGCTGACGCCGATGGCGCTCGAGGGCAAGCTGAAACTGCTCGCCGACGAACTCACGCATCAGTACAAAGTCACGTACGCGCGTCCCCCGTCGCTGATTCCGCCAGAGACGGTCACCGTCGCTGCCGCCAAGCCGGGCATGACGGTGCGGGGCACGCTGATTAACGAAGACAAGGCGCGCCCGTGATCGCCACAGCTGCCGCCCGCCTCCGCTGGCCGCTGGCCGCGGTCGCCATCGCCGCGGCGATCCGAATCGCGTCCGCGCAGGCGCCGGCGCCCCAGCCGCCTCAGGCGCCCTTTCGTTCCGCCGTTGATCTCGTCTCGCTGAATGTGACGGTCACCGAGGGCGGCGCCCGGTACATCACCGACCTGACGCAGCAGGATTTCAGCGTGTTCGAGGATGGCGTCAAGCAGGACGTCACGTTCTTCAACCGCACAAACCTGCCGATCGCACTCGCGCTGCTGCTCGACACGAGCGCCAGTATGGACTCGAAGCTGCCGACCGCGCAGGAAGCGGCAATTGGCTTCGCGAAACGTCTGCGCCCGCAGGATCTCGCCGAGGTCATCGACTTCGACAGCCGCGTCGTCGTCCTGCAGAACTTTACGAACAGCGCGACCGAACTCGAACAGGCGATCAGGAAAACCTCGGCCGGCGGCTCGACGTCGCTGTACAACGCGGTCTACATCGCGCTGAAGGATCTGAAGAAGGTCGTCGCGAAAAACACGGAGGAGATCCGCCGGCAGGCCATCGTCGTCCTCTCCGACGGTGAAGACACGTCGAGCCTGCTGCCGTTCGAAGAAGTCCTCGATCTGGCGAAGCGTTCGGAAACCGCCATCTACGCGATCGGCCTGCGCGCGCCAAACGGCCCTGGCGCGACCACGAAGGGCTTCAAGGAAGCGGAGTTCGTGCTGCGGCAGTTCGCGCAGGAAACCGGTGCGCGTTCGTTCTTCCCCAACCAGCTCTCGGAACTGGCCGGCGTATACGGCCAGATCTCCGACGAGTTGTCGAGCCAGTACACGGTCGGCTACACATCCCGCAATCCGAAACGCGATGGCTCGTGGCGACGCGTCGTCGTCCGTGTGGGCCGTCCGAATCTGGCCACGCGGACCAAGCTGGGCTACTTCGCGCCCACGCCCCCACGCTGATGAATACGGTCCCGCTCGCGCTCTACGTGGCGGCGCTCGTGGCGTACGGGTGGCATTTCGCGCAGCGCACCGCCACGCTCGGCCGCTCGGCGACGACGCTGCTGGTGGCGGCCGCGCTGTCGCATACCTTCGTCATCGGCATGCAGACGATGGAGATCGGGCACGTGCCAGTGGCGGGCGCAACGTCGGCAATCTCGACGTTCGTGTGGCTGCTCGCGCTCTCGTACCTCTACATCGAGATGACGACCGACGAACGCGCGATGGGCGTCTTCATCATGCCGCTACTGGTCGCGCTGCAGGTGATTCCGGCGTTACTTCCCGGCGTCGAAGATCGGGCGGCGGTCCTGCAGGGACCGTTGTTCGGCGTGCACGTGTCGTCTCTGTTGTTTGCCTACGCCAGCTTCGCGCTGGCCTGCGTGATCGGCATCACCTACGTGCTGCTGTTCAAGGAAATCAAGGCCAAGCATCTCGGGTTTTTTTACGCGCGGCTGCCGTCGCTGACGGTGCTGGATCGCATGAACCAGCGCGCGATCGTCATCGGCTGGATCTTCCTGACGATCGGCATCATCGTCGGCGGTATCTGGGCGGCGCAGGCGCGCGTCGGGTACGGCGCGGGCGATCCGCGCGTGCAGGCGATGTCGCTCGAGGATCCGAAGATCTTCGTCGCGCTGGTGTGCTGGATCGTCTATTCGTTCGAGTTGTTCGCGGCGCGCCGGATTGGCTGGGGCGGCCGGCGGGCGGCGTACCTGTCGGCGCTGGGCTTTCTGATCGTGCTCTTCAACTTCGTGCCGATCAGTTACTTCTTCTCGAAAAGTCACAATTTCTAACGTGCAGCTCCTGCTGGTTGGAATCAGTCATCGAACCGCGCCGGTGGATTTGCGCGAGCGGATCGACTTCCAGGCGCGCGGCATAGCCGACGCGCTGCGCGCGCTGGCCGATCGCGGATCGGCGCGCGAGGTAGTGGTCGTCTCGACGTGCAACCGGGCCGAGTTGTACGTCGCGTGCGATGAAGCTGCCGCCACGCGCCAGGATCTCGTGCGTTTCGTCAGCGACTTCAACGGCGTTCCAGCCATCGACGTCGCTCCTCATGTGTACGACGTCACGGATCTGGACGTCGCGCGGCATCTGTTCCGGGTGGCGGCCGGGCTCGACTCGCTGGTGATGGGCGAGCCGCAGATTCTCGGACAGGTGAAGGACGCGCACGTGTTCGCGACCGAAGCACACACCGCCGGCCCGGTGCTCAACCGGCTCTTCCACGCCTCGTTCGCCGTCGGCAAACGGGTGCGCACCGAAACCGGCCTCGGCTCGGGCGCGGTGTCGGTGAGTTTCGCGGCGGTTGCGCTGGCACGCAAGATCTTCGGCGACCTCAGCGGCCGCAGCGTGGCCGTGATCGGCGCCGGCGAAATGGGCAAGCTCACCGCGCTGCACATGAAGTCGCAGGCGGTCAAGCAGGTCACCATCGTCAGCCGGACGATGGCGCATGCGGCGCGGACGGCGGAGGCGATCGGCGGCGCCAGCGCCGCGCCATGGGAAGAACTCGACGCCGTGCTTGGATCCAGCGACATCGTGATCAGCGCGACCGGCGCGGCGGCGCCGATCCTGACCAAGGCGCACATCGAGGCGGTGATGCGGCCGCGGCGTTCAGCGGCAGGTCGGTGCTGAGCGTCGGCAC
>JAYVMG010000435.1:0-7726 GCA_043759095.1 Acidobacteriota bacterium
GCGGATCCGCATCGGCGATCAGGATGTCACGATCGGCGGCATGGCCAAAGGCTCCGGCATGATCGAGCCGATGATGGCCACGATGCTGGGGTTCGTGACGACGGATGCGGTGGTGTCGAAGGCGCTGCTCGACCGCGCGCTGCGCGAAGCGGTGAACGACACGTTCAACGCGATCACCGTCGACGGTGATTCATCGACCAACGACTGCGTGATGCTGCTCGCTAACGGCGCGAGTGGCGCGTCGGTGGACGAGGCGACCTACGGGACGTTCCTCGAGGGGCTGAAGGCCGTGTGCCTCGAGTTGGCGCTCGGGATCGTGCGTGGAGGCGAGGGCGCAACCAAGCTCGTCACTGTGAACGTGACCGGCGCCGCATCGAGTATCGAGGCGCGCAAAGCGGCGAAGGTGATCGCGAACTCACTGCTCGTCAAGACGGCCATCCACGGCGGCGATCCGAATTGGGGACGGCTCATCTGCGCCGCAGGCCGCGCCGGCGTCACCTTCGACGCCTCTCGCGCCGCGGTCACGATGGGATCGATCGTGCTGTTCAAGGACGGCCAGCCCCACGACGACATGGCGCCGGCGGCTGCGGAATACCTCAAGGGCACGGATCTGACGGTCGGAGTGGATCTCGGTTCAGGCAGCGCCTCGTCCACGGTCTGGACGTGCGACCTGAGCGCCGAGTACGTGCGCATCAATGCCGACTACAGAACATAGTAACCACACGACCAACTCTCCACCACGGAGGACACCGGGGACGCGGGGGAGAAATCCAGTACCGATTCCCTCTATTCCCCAGTGTCCTTCGTGGTGGAGAGTTGGTCGTGGTGGAGCGTTATGACAGACGCCACGATCACCAAGCGCAAAGATTTCCTCTCGGTGCTCGACTTCGACGTCGCCGATCTCGAGCGCTGCCTGCAACTGGCCGCGCAGGTGAAAGCGGACCGTTCGCTCGGCCGGCACGCGCCGACCGCCGACGTGCTCAACGGTCATCACGTCGCCATGCTGTTCGACAAGCCGTCGCTGCGGACGCGGACGACGTTCGAGATCGCGATCCGCGAGCTGGGCGGCCACCTAGTCGCGCTGCCGGCCGACGTCGCGCTCGGCCGGCGTGAACCGGTCGCCGACGTCGCGCGCAATCTCGAGCGATGGGTCGATGCGGTGATCATCCGCACGTTCTCGCAGCACATCCTGCTCGAGTTCGCGGCCGCGGCGAAACGGATGCATGTGGTGAACGCACTCACCGATCAGGAACATCCGTGTCAGGCGATCGCGGATTTCCTCACATTGCAGGAGCGCTTCGGCCAGCTGCGGGGACGCACGATCGCCTACGTCGGCGACGGCAATAACGTCGCGACGTCGCTCGCGCACGCCGGGGCGATGCTTGGTGTGCATGTCCACATCGCCAGCCCTGAGCCGTATCAGTTGCCGCACGCCGTCGTGCAGCAGGCGACGAGCGTGGCGCGCCACGGTGCGCGTCTGCGGCTGTTCAGCGAGGCGGCTGACGCCGTCGCCGGCGCCGATGCGGTGTACACCGACACATGGACGTCGATGGGTCAGGAGACAGAGGGGGAGCGGCGCCGCGCCATCTTCGCGCCGTTTCAGGTGAACGACGAGCTGATGTCGCTGGCCAAACCTGGCGCACTGTTCATGCACTGCCTGCCTGCGCATCGCGGCGAGGAAGTGACTGCCGAGGTGTTCGAATCGGACGCCTCTGTCGTCTTCGATCAGGCCGAGAACCGCCTGCACGGCCAGAAGGCGCTGCTGCTGATGCTGCTCGCGCCGTCAGCCGGTCTCTAGTGGCGCAAGGCTTCAGCCTTGCGATAGGCAGCGCTGAAGCGCTGCGCCACTAGAGAGGCCGCGCTACAATCTCGCTCATGTCCACGGTTGCGCCCTGGCTCGCGCACTACGATCCCGGCGTTCCTGCGACGCTCGCGCCATACCCGGACCGCACGCTGGTCGACTACATCGCTGAGCACGCGCGCAGCCGGCCCAACAGTCCTGCGCTGCTGTTCAAGGGCGCGACGGTCACCTACGGCGAACTCGACCGCCTGAGCGATGCGTGCGCGTCCGCATTCGCCGCGCTCGGTATCACAAAAGGCGATCGCGTCGGGCTGCTGCTCCCCAACTGCCCGCAGTTTTTCATCGCACAGTTCGGCGCCTGGAAACTCGGCGCCATCGCCGCGCCGCTGAACCCGGTCTACACCGAACACGAACTCGAAGGACCGCTGCGCGAGCACGGGATCGAGACGGTCATCACGCTGACGCGTTTTTATCAACGCGTGAAACAGATCCAGCCAACGACGGGTGTGCGCCGCGTGATCGCGACCAACATCAAGGAGCACTTTCCCCCGCTGCTGCGCGTGCTGTTCACGCTGTTCCGGGAAGTACGCGACGGCGATCGCATTCGCCTGAAGCCTGGCGATCACGACTTCGCGCACCTGCTCCTGGTCAACCGCGGCAGGAAGCCGGCGGGTGCGCCGCCCTCGCCCGCGGATCCGGCCGTCCTCCTCATGAGCGGCGGAACGACCGGCACGCCGAAAGGCGTCCTCGGCACGCACGGCGCCTACGTGATGGCGGGACTGCAGATCAAGACCTGGAACGCCACCGCGCTTCGTGGCGTCGACGATGTGACGTTTCTGCCGCTGCCGATGTTTCACGTCTACGGCAATGTGGGCGTGCAGTCGCTGTCGTTCATGAACGGCTGCGCGATGGCGATCGTCCCCAACCCGCGCGACATGGCCGATCTGCTCGCCACCGTGCGCCGCGTCACACCGACGTTCTTCAACGGCGTGCCGACGCTGTACATCGCAATGCTGAACCATCCGCTGGTGCAGAAGGGCAAGATCGACTTCACGTCGATCCGCATCTGCTTCTCCGGCGCGGCGCCGCTGCTCGCCGATACCAAGACGCGCTTCGAAGCGATGACCGGCGCCCGCATCGTCGAAGGCTACTCGCTCACCGAGGCGATGATGGCCTGCTGCACGAACCCGGTGCTGGGTGAGAACAAGCTCGGGTCCGTCGGCATGCCGCTGCCCGACGTCACCGTCCGGATCTTCGACGATGACGCGGGGACGCGGGAACTGGCGGTGAAGGACGTCGGCGAGATTGCCGTCGCTGCGCCGCAGCTGATGATGGGTTACTGGAACAGGCCCGATGAAACGGCGATCGTGCTTCGCGATCACGTCGTGGACGGCGTCACGCAGCAATACCTTCACACCGGCGATCTCGGCTATCTCGACGAGGACGGCTACCTGTTCATCGTCGATCGCAAAAAAGATCTGATCAAAACGAGCGGCTACCAGGTGTGGCCGCGCGAGATCGAAGAAGTGATCGCTTCGCATCCGGCGGTGGCGGAAGTGGGCGTCGCCGGTATCCCCGACGCAACGAAGGGCGAGGTGGTGAAGGCGTGGGTGGTGCTGCGCGCGGGGCAGACCGTATCCGAAGCGGAACTGCGCGCATTCTGCCGCAAGAAACTCGCGCCCTATAAAGTGCCGGCGAAAGTCGAGTTCCGCGCGGACCTGCCGAAAACCATGATCGGCAAGGTGCTGCGGCGAGCACTGCGAGAAGGCGGGTAGGACAGGGGGTTCGAATGGGTCGGGCAGGTCGGGTAGGTCTGGTGGGTCGAGTGGGGATTGCGCTCATCGCGCTGGCGATGCTCGCGATCCACGTGAGCGCGGACGTGGACCGCTACGAGGTGTACGCCGTCCGCTTCGCGACGCTCGCCAACTTCCCTGTCTCCAGCCTCGTCGCCGGCGCGGATCGATCGCGCCGCATGGACATCGCCATGATGATCTGGGTGCTGAAGGGCATCGACGGCCGCATCGCCATCGTCGACTCCGGCTTCCACCGAGAGCGCTACTTCACGCAGTTCACGGTGAAGGACTACGTGGAGGACGTCACCGATATCCTCCTCTCGCACATGCACTGGGACCACGCCGGCGGCATTGACCTCTTTCCGAAGGCGCGCGTCTGGGTGCAGAAGGACGAGTACGACTACTACACCGGCGACGCCTGGCAGTCCGCCCGCACCCACGGCGGCATCGACGCGGACGATGTG
Source organism: Acidobacteriota bacterium (assembly GCA_043759095.1). Lineage (GTDB taxonomy): Bacteria > Acidobacteriota > Vicinamibacteria > Vicinamibacterales > CAVVIG01 > CAVQFC01. The sequence continues at coordinate 4,059 of JAYVMG010000435.1, forward strand.
CTGGAAATCGTGAAGCGGAACACCGAGGGCAAGGTCTCCTTCCTTCGTGGAGACGACGACACGTCGCTGTCGGGGATCACGTTCGGTATCGGCGGCAAGCACACGTTCGCGTCGCAGTTCGTCGGCGTCTCGACGCGGCGCCACGCGATCGTGCTCGCATCCGACAACATGGCCAATGCCGGGATGACGCCTCGTGATTTCGAGCGTCCTGACAAGCCGCCGCATGTCGCGCAGGCGCCGGTGTTTCCCGACAGGTCCGCCGATGGCTCTTGGCGTGCGGTCGGCTTGCCAGACGTCTTCACCCACCGACCCACCAGACCTACCTGCCCCACCCGCCCTACTTGGCCTTCCTCCCCTTCATCAGCACGTCCGTGGAATCCGGGTGGCCGTTCATGAAGTCCACGCGCGTCAGCCCGTCTGGCGTTTGACGGACGACCGCCGGAAACGACAACGCCGTCAGGTGCCAGCCGCGCGGCAGCACGACTGAGTTTCGCGTCCGGCCGAGACTCCGCTCGAACGTGAACTCGCCTTCATCGAACCGATAGCTCTGCGGCGCGGTGTAAGTTTCCGAGAGCCGTAACCGCACGGACTGCCCTTTCTTCACGGGCGCGAACCGGGTGACGACCACCTGCTGATCCGGCGCGACCTGTTCACCGCCGGCATCGATGCCCGCCGCTTTCATCTGCGCGCCGGTCAGCGTCTCGGCCTTCAGGACGTCGCCGGTGTCGAGCAGTCTGCCGGATGTGTTGGACACGGTGCTGCCGGTCCGCACGACGTTGAGATACGTGTCGGCGCCTTCGCGCGACTCGGTGTAGTCGTGGTACAGGCTGAAGGCATGCGTCTCCGGCTGCTGCAGGAAGTAGACGATGTCGCGATCCTGGTGCGCGCGTTCCTGCATCCGCGCGCGCTCGGTCGGACCTTGCGTCGATGGTGGCTCCCAACTTCGCGCATTCGTCAACGGACGCGGCTTCGCAGCGTCGCCGGTCGGCGCGCCAGGCTTCGCTTTCAGGACCAGAGCGGCCGCTCCCGGCGCCTGATGCATGAAGGACACGCGAACACGACCGTCCGGATCCGCGAGCACCTGCGACGGCACGTTGCACTCGGTGAGCTGGTAGCCGGCCGGCAGCAGGATCGCGACGCGACGGATTGGAATGGCGCGATCAAACACCAGACCGGCTCCGTCGCGGCGATAGTTCTTTGCGTCCCTGTAGGTCTTGGTGATCCGCAGACGCGCCTGACCGCCGTCGGCCGGCACGGGACGCGCCAGCTGCACGTCCAGCGCGGTCGCGGTCACGTTGTATTTCAGCGGCGCCCCGCTCATCAGGTCCACCACGCCATCGTCTGCCGCGGCGGTCGTCGTCAAGCCGGCGCCGATGCCATCGTGGAATACGGTAGCGCCGGCCGTCGTGAACGCCACCTCGTACACCGTTCGAAATGAAGCGGTCTCCGGCGCCTGGAGATCGTAGACCGCGTACTCGTCCTGCACCGTCTGCGGCGGCTGCGCGAGCAACGGCGTGGCGAAGGTGAGCGCGAGCGCGATCGCCGGAATGCGCACGTTCATGGTTTCCTCGTAACTTTGTCCGGCCGTAGCGCGAAGGCTTCAGCCGAGCGTCGGAAGGTGACGAAAGCCGACAGCGCAAGATACATCACAGGATAGATCAGCGAGACGAGCGCCGCGGTTCCGCGCTGATCCGCTGGCCCGAAGAGGACCAGGCCGAGCAGGACGAACCAGATCGCCGCGCCGATGTTGATCAACTTCGAGAACGGCCCGCCGCGGGTGGCGTACAGGTACGGCGTCGGGACGAACGTCAGCACGGCGAACGTCGCGATGATCGCGGCCGACACCGCCGGTGCCGGATGGAGCACGTAGAGATAGAACGCGCCGATGTTCCAGTACGACGGGAATCCCAGGAAGAAGCCGTCAGGCGTCTTGACGTTCACCTGCGAGAAACCGTATGCGCTGGATAGCAGCGGCAACAGCAGGAGCCATGCGAGATCGCCGGGCAGAACGCCCGCGCGCCAGATCAGCAACAGCGGCACCGATGCGTAGGCGTGAACGTCGATGAGATCATCGAGCGCCCGTCCGTCGAAACCCGGCAACACGTCTTTCACTCGCGCCTTGCGCGCCAGCCAGCCGTCCGTCGCGTCGATTGCCGTGCCGACCATCATCAGAAGCAGCGCGCCGCGAAACGCCTGATCGTCTCCTCGCAGGATCAGCACCACCATGCCGGCCACGCACACGAGACCCAGTGCGGTGTAGAGATGTACGAGCCAGGCAAGGAGTCTTTTCACTGGAGGACACCTTCGAGCTCCGATGCGGAGACGTTGCGCAGCGGCTGCGGCGGGTCCCAGCGCGCGGTGGCTCGCGACACGAGCGGCAGCAGGATCAGCCCTGCGCCGGCCGCCACGATCCGGAACGGCATCGTGTCCGGATAGGCGAAGAGCGGCGGCAGACTCAGCAACGGTTCGCCGCCTCCGACGCGGACGATGAAGGACACGACGAACGCGACGATCGATCCGGTGCGATTGGCTTTGGGATCGAACAGCGCGAACAGCAATTGCGGGAACAGCAGCACGAACACGAGATCGCTGGTGAAGAACCAGAGCGCCTGCACACTTTGAACCTTCAACGCGAGCACCGTCGCGACCGCGCCGAACAGCATGATCGACGAACGGATCACCCGCTTCATCTGGAGCACGGAGACTGACGGCCAGAGCAGGCGTTTCACGCAGTTCCAACTGAGCATCGATCCCGCCGACAGAATCGAGGAGCTGAAGCTGGAGCTCACCGCTCCGACGATCGCGGCGAGGCCGAGCAGCCCAATCACCCTCGGCACCGCCCGCAGGAACAGCAGCGGCATCGTCTCGGCCGGCGTCTCTGCCAGGCGAGCGACGATGTCGGCGGACCACGGGTATGCGAACGCGGAGACACCCATCAGCAGCGGCGGCACGGTGAAGCCGATCGTCAGCACGCCGGACAGGATCGACTGCCCCTGCGCCGCGCGCGGCGACCGGCACGACAGCACGCGTTGAAAGTAGCAATTCCACGGGATGCCGCCGAGCATGAGCATCACCGACGTGTCCCACCAGCCGATCACGGACGCGTGCGTCCAGAGCGCGGTATGCGGCTGCCATGGCGGGATCACGCCGCCGCCTTCGGGTCGCGCCGCAATGTAGGTGGCCCATGCGTGATGCAGTCCTCCGGCGCCGGACAGCACGAACGGCAGCGCGACCGCCAGACCGATCGCCACGATCGACAGCTGAAAAATGTCCGTGTAGGCCACCGACCACATTCCGCCGAGCATCGTGTACGCCGTCGTCACGACCGCGGCGAGAAGGATCGCGGTCGTCAACTTCATACCGAGCAGGACGCCGAACGTGGAGCCGACCGCGACGAGGAGCTCCGCGCTCCAGAACAGCTCGCCCCCGAGCGCCGGCAGGAACAGCACGGCCGCCCAGCGTTTACCGAAGCGCGCTTCGAACGGATCGATCAGCGTCGTGAAACCGTAGCGCCGCATGATGCCAGCGAACATGACGCCGCCGAGGATCAGGCTGATGCCGAAGCACAGTCCGCCCTGAATCCCGAGCTGGATGGAGTTTTTGTAGGCGCCTTCGGTCGTGCCGAGCAGGTAGCCGCCGTCCACCCACGTCGCGGTCATCGTGAGCGC
>JAYVMG010000436.1:0-2901 GCA_043759095.1 Acidobacteriota bacterium
TCACATCGTCATGGCGAAAGCCGCATTCGAGCGCCATCGACATGCTGCCCATGTTTTCGGCCAGATGCGAACGCACCACGCCCTTGGGCCGGCCGGTGGACCGGCTTCGGCGGGCTGCCGACGTTCGGCAATCGTGAGATCAACACGGTCATCCGGCTGCGCGATGGCGAGACGAACATGCTCGCGGGTTTGATTAGAGACGAGGAGCGCCATTCGCTCGACGGCCTGCCGGGGCTCAGCGATCTTCCGCTTGTGGGGCATCTCTTCGGTCACACGACGAAGTCGACGACGCAGACGGACATCATCCTGACGCTGACGCCGCACATCATCCGGGTGCTGGATCTGACTGAGGCCGACCTGCGACCGTTCCGCGTGGGCCGCGATTCGCTGGCGCCGATTGTCGAGTTGCCGCTGCTGCCGCTCGAACTACCGAAACCGGCGGAGCTCCCGAAGCCGGAAGACACCGTGAACCCAAACCCGCTCGCGCCCAAGAAGCCCGGCGGCGGGCGCTAACTGATCTTCGCGACTTTCGCGCCAAGCCCCTGCAACCGCTCCACCAGCCGCCCGTAGCCGCGCTCGACCGTTTCGAGGGGCGAGAGCCTGCTCTGTCCGTCTGCGGCCAACCCGGCGGCAATCAGCGCCATTCCTGACCGCAGGTCACGGCTGTCCAACGGACGCCCGCGCAGCTGCTTCGGGCCCGTGACGATGATTCGGTGTGGATCGCACAGGAACAGGTCCGCGCTCATCCCGCTCATCTGCTCCAGCGCGAAGAGGCGTAGTTCGTACAGCCAGTCGTGGATCAGGGTCTGTCCGTCGGCCTGAGTCGCGAGCACGGTGACAAGGCTGACAAGGTCACTCGGAAATCCCGGCCAGAGATTGGTGGTGATACGACCCGCTGCGCGGGGCTTCGACTGCTCGACCCGAAACACGTCGCCGTGCATCCCGCACTCGATGTTCATGCGCGTGAGCACCGCCGCCACCACTTCCATGTCCTCGCCACGCGCCCCGTTGATCTCAATCTCGCCGCCGGTGATGGCGGCGACCACCGCCCAACTCCCGGCCTCGATGTAGTCGCCCCAGAGCTTGTGTTCGGCGCCGTGCAGATTCCCGCCGCCCTCGATGCGGATCGTCGTCGTGCCGGCGCCGCTGATGCCGACACCTAACTGCTCGAGAAACGCGCACAGCTCCACCACGTGCGGCTCGCACGCGGCGTGACGGATTTCGCTGACGCCGGGCGCCGCGGCCGCGGCCAGCAGCGCCGTCTCCGTGCCGGTGACCGACGCCTCGTAGAGATACATCGACGTCGGCTTCAGACCGTCCGGCGCTTCAAGGATGTGGCCGGGTCCCTCGACCTGCCGTACGCCCATCGACCGAAGCGCTTCGAGGTGCGTGTTGATGGTGCGGCGCGCCGGGAAATCGCCGCCCGGGGCCGCCAGATGCGCGCGGCCGCGGCGAGCCAGTAGCGGCCCGAGCAGCAACACCGACCCACGCAGCCGGCCGACGAGCGCGGCGTCGGGCTCGTCCTTGACAATCTGCGGACAGCGCACACGCAGGGTCGTGCTGCCGATCCCCTCGACCTCTCCGCCGAGATCGAGGATCAGGCGCGCCATCACCTCGACGTCGCTGATCCGCGGCACATTGGTCAGCACGCACTCCTCTGGCGTCAACAGACAGGCGGCGAGCAGCGGGAGCGCGGCGTTCTTGTTTCCTTCAACGTCAACGGCGCCAGACAGACGCTGGCCGCCCTCGATCAGCAACGTGGACATTTAGAAGTCACCCAGGTAGACAATTTCTTCGCGGAGAACAACGCCGAAGCGATTGCGGACCGCGACCTTGCAGCGATCGATCAGATCGCGGATCTCCGCGGCACTCGCCCGGCCTTCGTTCACGATGAAATTCCCGTGTGCCACTGAGACGCGGGCGCCGCCAACCTTCGCGCCCTTGAGTCCGGCGCGATCGACGAGCGCTCCGGCCGACCAGGGAATGCCGTCGGGCACGACGTCCCGGCCCGGTTCCGGATTCTGAAAAATGCAGCCGGCGCTCGGTGTGTCGAGCGGCTGGGTTCGCTTCCGAAACGCCAGTGATGTCCGCGCGGTTGCCCGCAGCGCGGCGGGATCACCCGACGTCATGTGGAACACCGCCGACAACAACACCTCACCTGATTCCTGCAAGCGGCTGCGATCGTACCCGAAGGCCAGCTTCTCCGCCGGCTCGTCCGTCCGCGTCCCGTCCCGCGCGATCAGGCGGACCTCGCTGACGAGGTCGCCGATCAGACGGCCGCCGAAATGCGCGTTGCCGAATATCGCGCCACCGACGGTGCCGGGCGTGCCCGCCCACGCTTCGAGCCCGGCGTGGCCGTGGTTGATGGTCCAGCGGACCAGCCCGTTGATGGTCACCGCGGCGTCCGCGCGCACGCGGCCGTCGCCCAGGTCGCTGACCTCGCCACCCCGCGTCCGGATCACCAGACCTCGGACGCCGGCGTCCGCGACGAGCACGTTCGAGCCGCCGCCGAGGATCGTGACCGGCACACCGGCGGTCCGCGCGATCGACAACGCCGACTCGATCTCGCCACTGCTGCGCGTCTCGATCAGCCAGTCCGCGGATCCGCCGACCCGGAACGTCGTCAGGGGCGCCAGGGAGGCGCCGGCCCGGAGCCGGCCGTCGCCGAACGCCGACTGCATCGCCGCGGCAAACGTACTCACGCGCGGCGATCCTCGACCGCCATCAACGCGCGTTCCTGCGCGATCAGCGCCGTCAACGCGTCGCGCGGTGTGCAGACCTCGAACGTGATCGCGTCGCCAGGACCGAGTTGCCCCGCGATGGTCATGTCGGCGGCAATCACCGTTGCGATCTTCGGGTACCCGCCCGTCGTCTGGCGATCGGCCATGAGGAGGATCGGCT
>JAYVMG010000437.1:0-7719 GCA_043759095.1 Acidobacteriota bacterium
GGCGACACGCTGCCGGTGCTGGCTGCGGCTGACGCGGTCGTCGTGCTGCGAAGCGCGGCCGAGACGCGGCGCGTGCCGTTCACCGCGTTCTACACGGGCTACCGTCAATCGGTCCGTCGCCCAGGCGAGCTGATCGTTGGCTTCGAGATTCCGGCGATCCACGGGCGACAATGGTTCCGGAAAGTCGGAACGCGGGCCGCGCAGGCGATTTCCAAGGTCGTCATCGCAGGTGTGGCTCCTGCCGGGAGGGCGGGGTCTGTGCGAGTCGCGCTTGGCAGTGTCGCTCCAACGGTCGTTCGCGCCACGCGCACTGAGGCGGCGCTGGCCGGCGGTGCGACGATCGAAGATGCGCAGCGAACGCTGCTGGAGGAGATCGCGCCGATCGACGACATCCGGTCCACGTCCGAGTATCGCCGCCGCGTCGCATCCAACCTGCTGGCGCGATTTTGGACCGACGCCCATCGCAAGTAGAATATTCCCACTCCCGAATATCGATCCCTTTGTTGTCTGCCCGAATGAGAGCCGCCGTCGTCTGCCTCGGAGACCTGGGACGCAGCGCCCGCATGCGGTACCACGCGCACGCGCTGGCGGCCAATGGTGTGGACGTTGATCTTGTCGGCCTCGAAGGCACGCCGCTTCCGCGCGAGATCACCGACGAGCCTCGGATCACCGTGCATCGCATTGCGACGCCCCGGCTGACGATCCGCGGCGAGCTGACCGGGTCGACCTACGCGGCTGCCGGCCTGTTCGATGCGATGCGCATCAGCTACCGGTTGTGGCGGACGCTGCGCACGCTGCCGCGTCCGAATCTGGTGCTGGTGCAGAATCCGCCGGCGTTTCCCACGCTCGTGGTCGCCTGGTTCTCGCTCCACCGGCGTGGCGTCCGGTTCGTGATCGATTGGCACAATCTGGGTTACACGCTGCTGCAACTGCGTCTAGGTCAATGGCATCCGGCGGTGCGGCTCGCGCGTTGGTTCGAGCGGCGCGACGCCCGGCGCGTGGATGCCAACCTGTGCGTGTCGCGCGGACTCGCGGCGTTTCTCGAGAGCCGCTTCGGGGTGAAGCACGCGCAGGTGCTCTACGATCGTCCGGCGTCGGCGTTCGTGCCTGTCGATCGCAGAGACCGCGAGCGCTTCCGCCAGGCGTTGTTCGCGCGGCTCGGCATTCGCGCCAGCACGGTCGGTTTTATTGTCTGCCCCACGAGCTGGACCGAAGACGAAGACTTCGACGTCGTCATCGACACGGTGATGCGGCTCGAAGAGCGAATCCGCGGGTGGGAAGCAGGCAATAGCGCGCGGCGGTTTCCGGAGCTCGTGATCCTCGTCACCGGCGACGGCGCGCGGCGCGCTGAATTCGAGCGGCGTTTTGCCGGGCTGCCCGCTCGGCGAATTCAGCTGCGCGCCCGATTCCTCGAGCCCGAGGATTACCCGCGCGTGGTCGGCAGCGCGGATCTCGGTCTCTGCCTGCATCGCTCCTCGTCCGGGCTCGACATCCCGATGAAGATCGCCGATCTCTTCGGCGCCGGTGTACCCGTCTGCGCGCTGGACTACGGCGCGTGCCTCGCCGAGCGCGTCCGCCACGGAGACAACGGTCTGCTGTTTTCGAATGGCCGCCAGCTCGCCGACATCCTCTTTGATCTCTTCGAGACGTTCCCCGCCGATCAAAAAGCCCTGGAGCGCCTGCGGGCTGGCGCCCGTAAGCAGGCGCGCCCGACCTGGGAAGAGGGTTGGGCTCGCGAAGCCAAGCCGACGCTGCTGCCCCAATAACCGGGCATAATACTGATTTTGTGGCGCAGGGCTTCAGCTCTGCGTCCGGATTTTCCGTAGGAGCCCAGCAATGCCCGTTGCGGACCGACCTGACGTCCTGACGCTCGACAACTTCATCGGTGGCCGCTGGGTGAAAACCCGGGCCACTGAGTTTTTCGACGTCCACAATCCCGCCGTCGGCGACATCATCGGCCGCACGCCGCTGTCGACGGCTGAGGACGTCGATGCGGCCGTGCGGGCGGCGGCCCAGGCGTTTCCGGCGTGGCGTGATACGCCGGTCAATGCGCGCGCGCAGTTCCTCTACAAATTCAAGGCGCTCTGCGAAGAACACTTCGATGCGCTGGCCCGCACGGTGACCACGGAGCACGGCAAGACGCTCGATGAATCGCGGGGCAGTGTCCGGCGTGGCATCGAGTGCGTCGAAGTGGCGTGCGGCGCACCGTCGCTGATGCAGGGCTTCGGCCTCGAGGACATTTCCAAAGGCGTCGACTGCCATGTCGTCCGCCAGCCGATCGGCGTCGTCGCCGCGATCGTGCCGTTCAATTTCCCGGTGATGGTCCCGATGTGGTTCCTGCCCTTCGCGATCGTCACCGGCAACACGTTCGTGTTGAAGCCGTCCGAGCAGGTGCCGCTCTCGCAGCGCATGATGGTGGACCTGCTGCGGCAGTCCGGTCTGCCATCCGGCGTGGTGAACCTCGTGAACGGCGGCCGCGACGTGGTGAACGCGATCTGCGATCATCCCGGCATTCGCGCCGTGTCGTTCGTCGGCTCGACGCCGGTCGCGAAACACGTCTATCAGCGCGCGACCCACGCCGGCAAGCGCGCGCAGGCGCTCGGCGGCGCGAAGAACTTTGTCGTCATCATGCCGGATGCCGACTTCGACAAGTCGATCGACATCATCTCCGAGTCGTTCTACGGTTGCGCGGGCGAGCGCTGTCTCGCGGGCAGCATGCTGATCCCGGTCGGCTCGGCGCATCGCGAAGCGCGCGATCGGATGGTGGCTGCGGCGAATGGCTTGCGGGTCGGCGACGGCGCGACGCCCGGCGTGACGATGGGGCCGGTGATCAGCGCGGGGCATCGCGACCGGGTGCTCGGGTACATCAACCAGGGCGTCAGCGAGGGCGCGAAACTGCTCGTTGACGGCCGGAAGACGCGCGTTGAAGACCGGCCGAACGGATATTTTGTCGGCCCCACGGTGTTCGACGAAGTGTCAGCGAGCATGAAGATCGGCCACGAAGAAATCTTTGGGCCGGTCGCGTCGATCTGCCCGGTGAAGACGCTCGAGGAAGCGATCGCGCTGATGCAGGCGCATCCGAATGCGAACGCGACGTCGATCTTCACGTCCAGCGGTAAGGCGGCGCGCGAGTTCGCGAAGCACGCGACGGCGTCGATGGTCGGCGTCAACATCGGCGTCGCCGCGCCGATGGCGTACTTCCCGTTCGGCGGCGCCAAAGACAGCTTCTTCGGCGACCTCAAGGCGCACGGACGCGACGGGATCGAGTTCTACACGGACAAGAAGGTCACGATCTCGCGGTGGTTCTGAAGGTCGGGTAGGTCGGGTGGGGCAGGTAGGGCAGGTGGGTCAGGGAGCGCGAAGGCTTTAGCCGAGCGGAACGGTCATGCAATGATCAGATCATGAAGCGTGTTCGAATCGCTGCCCTTGTCCCGGTCCGGCGCCGCGAGGCCTTGCGTGTCCGCAAGCCGGCGCCCGGAGCGCTCCCGCTCAATCGCGTGAGGCTACCAAGATCGGCGACGCCGGACGTCGACATCGTGGCGCTTCTCCTCGAAGAACGCCAGACCGCCAGGTGATCGGCTTGGACCTGGTGATGGCTCTCATGATGTCGCACTCGCGATCGGCGCGCAGGCGCACGGCCTGCCGGTCGTCGGCGCGACGCGTTCGTGACTACAATGAGCGCGCCCAGCCGATCTGAAACGTCCATGTCCCTGATTGTCGGCACCCACCTCGGGCCGTACGAAATCCTCGGCGCCATCGGCGAAGGCGGCATGGGAGCGGTGTATCGCGCGCGCGACACAAGCCTGAATCGCGACGTCGCGATCAAGGTGCTGCTGTCTGCCGTTGTGAACGATCCCGATCGTCTGGCGCGGTTCACGCGCGAAGCGCAGACACTGGCGGCGCTCAATCATCCGAACATTGCGCACATTCACGGGCTCGAGGAGTCTGGCGGCGTGCGTGCGCTGGTGATGGAGTTGGTCGACGGCGACGACCTTTCCCAAAGAATCGAAGGGCTCCAGGCAAAGGGTTCAGGACTTCCGCTCGACGACGTGTTGCCGATCGCGAAACAGATCGCCGAGGCGCTCGAGGCGGCGCACGAGCAGGGGATTATCCACCGCGATCTGAAGCCCGCGAATATCAAAGTCCGTCCGGATGGCACGGTGAAGGTGCTCGACTTCGGGCTCGCGAAGGCGATGGACGTTGGGTCGGGTGGGTCAGGTGGGTTCGAGAATTCGCCGACGCTGTCGCTGCCGGCATCGACACCGGTGGCGCTCCGCCGCTTGATCGCTCGTTGCCTGAAGAAGGACGCGAAAGCACGGATGCGAGACATCGGTGAGGCGCGCCTGCAGATCGAGGAACTGATCAGCGGTGCGCCGGAGGACGGCGCCGCGGGAATAGCGAGCCCCCAGTCCCCAGTCCCTGGCCCCGTCTCCGCCTGGCGGCTCACGCTGCCGGTAGCCGTCACAGCGGCAGCGCTTGCCGCCGCCGCGGTCTTGACGCTGTGGGCGCCGTGGCGGTCGTCGCCCGCGCCCGCGCCGCGCAAGCTGCTCGCCTACATCGGCGCCGACGCGTCGCTGCCGACAGACCGTGGCGCGTCGGCCATTCTGTCGCCTGACGGGACGATGCCACGAAGACACGAAAGTACGAAGGTCAAACCAAGGACACGAGGCAACCCAACGTGGTCTTCTTCGTGTCTTCGTGACTTCGTGGCCCGGTGATAAACCATGCGAACACTAATCAAGAACGGCACGATTATCACCGCGGTTGATCAGTACAAGGGTGACGTGCTCGTCGAGGACGAGAAGATCACCGTTATCGGTATGGCGCTCGACATCCCGACGGCCAACGTGGACAAAGTGATCGACGCGACGGGGAAGTACGTCCTGCCCGGCGGGATCGACGTTCACACGCACATGGACATGCCGTTCGGCGGCGCCACGTCGGCCGACGACTTCGAGACCGGCACGCGCGCGGCGGCGTTCGGCGGCACGACGACGATCGTGGACTTCGCGATCCAGTATCACGGGCAGACGCTGCATCACGCCTGGGAAACGTGGCAGAAGAAGGCCGAGGGGAAAGCCGTCATCGATTACGGTTTCCACATGATCATCACCGAGTTGAACGATCAGGTCGAAGGCGAGATGGACGCGCTCGTCAAGCAGGGCATCACCTCGTTCAAGATGTTCATGGCGTACCCGGGCGTCTTCATGTCGGACGATGGGAGCATTTTCAAGGCGCTGCTGCGCACGGGCAAGAACGGCGGCACGATCTGCATGCACGCGGAGAACGGCGGCGTGATCGACGTCCTCGTGCAGCGGGCGCTCGCGGAAGGCAAGACGGCGCCGAAGTATCACGCGCTCACACGTCCGGCACGCGCTGAGGCGGAAGCGACGCACCGCGCGATTGCCCTCGCCGAAATGGCCGACGTGCCGATCTACATTGTCCATCTGTCGGCGGCCGAAGCGCTCGAGATGGTCACCGAGGCGCGCGACCGCGGTCTGCCGGCGTTCGCGGAGACGTGCCCGCAGTACCTGTTTCTGTCCTACGACGACTACGAAGAGCCGAACTTCGGCGGATCGAAGTACGTCATGAGCCCTCCACTGCGCGACAAGGCGAAGCAGGATCATCTGTGGCGCGGCCTCGCGTTCAACGACCTCCAGTGCATCTCGACGGATCACTGTCCGTTCTGCATGAAAGAGAAGCGACTCGGCGAGAACGATTTCTCGAAGATCCCAAACGGCGCGCCCGGCGTCGAGACGCGCATGAGCCTCGTGTACGACGGTGGCGTGCGTCCCGGCCGCATTTCGCTCAACCGCTTCGTCGAACTGACGTCCACGTCGCCGGCAAAAATTTTCGGGCTGTTCCCGAAAAAAGGCACGATCGCGCCGGGCTCGGATGCCGATATCGTTGTCTTCGATCCGAACCGGACGATTACACTGGCGGCCAAGACACTGCACATGAACTGCGACTACAACCCGTATGAGGGGCGGCAGGTGACCGGCGCCACCGACACCGTGCTATCGCGCGGGCAGCTGGTGATCGAGAACGGCGTGTTCGTGGGGCGGAAGGGCGCGGGATCGTTCCTGAAGCGGGCCACGCGCAGCTGATGACCAGCTCTCCACCACAGAGGACACGGGGGACACGGGGGGGAAGACCTGGGATCGGTACGTTTGATTCCCAGTGTCCCCCGTGTCCGCCGTGGTGGAGAGGTTAATGCTGGTCGTCCGCAGCAACCGCATCATCCTGCCGGAGGGCGAACGCTCCGCGGCGCTGCACATCCGCAACGGCGTGATCGAACGGATCGTCGAGTACGCAAGCGAGGACCCGACGGGAGCCGGCGTGTTCAACGTGCCTGACCTGGTGGTGTCGCCAGGGATTGTGGACACCCACGTCCACATCAACGAGCCCGGCCGCACAGAGTGGGAAGGCTTCGACACCGCAACGCGTGCGGCGGCGGCCGGCGGCGTGACCACGCTGGTGGACATGCCGCTCAACAGTGTGCCGGCGACGACGACAGTCACATCGCTACACGCAAAGATCGAGGCGGCGCGGGCGCAGTGTCACGTGGACGTCGGCTTCTGGGGCGGCGTCGTACCAGGCAATGCCGGCGATCTCGATCCGCTCGTCGATGCGGGCGTGCGCGGGTTCAAATGCTTTCTCGTCCCGTCAGGCGTGGACGAGTTCCCGGCGGTGAACGAGTCCGATCTCCGGATCGCCTTGCCGATCCTCGCGCGGCGGAAGGTGCCGTTGCTCGTGCACGCGGAAGAACCGTCTCGTATTACCCACCCGACCCACCCGACCTATCAGTCATATCTGGCGTCGCGTCCGCCGAGCTCTGAGCTCGAAGCCATTCGGCTGATGGTCAGGCTCGCCGAAGAGTTCCGGACTCCCGTGCATATCGTCCACGTGTCGTCGACGGAAGGTGTTGAGGCGATCGCGAGCGCGAAGGCGGCGTGGGTCCCGATCACCGCGGAGACGTGCCCGCACTACCTGACGTTTGCAGCCGGCGACATTCCTGACGGGGCCACGTTATTCAAATGCGCGCCGCCGATCCGCGAAGCCGCGCATCGCGATGCGCTGTGGCGTGGACTGGAGAACGGTGCGCTGGACATGATCGTGACGGATCACTCTCCCGCGCCGCCGGCACTCAAAACGCCAGGCGACTTCGTGCATGCGTGGGGTGGGATCGCGTCGCTGGAGCTTTCGCTGGCAGCGACCTTTACAAGTCTCAGGTCTCAAGTCTCAAGTCTGAGAATTGAGACGTCAGAGTTGAGCGTTCTGTGTCTGCTGGCCCGGTGGATGAGTGCTGCGCCGGCAGCTCTGGCCGGACTCGGCGAGCGCAAGGGCCGCATCGCCGTCGGGTACGATGCCGACCTCGTGGTGTGGGATCCGGATGTCGACTTCGTGGTGGAACCGGCGCAGCTGCACCAGCGGCACAAGCTGACGCCATATGCCGGACGATCTCTCTTCGGGACCGTCCTCACGACGTTCGTGCGCGGCGAACGCGTGTGGGACAAGGGCAGGCTGACGCGTGCGTACGGCGGGCGAATGTTATGACCAACGCGTTTGTCGAACTCGTGGATCTGGCGTCTGAGCGGCTCGGCGCAGCCGTCGTGTACGCCAACGACGAATTTTTCGCGCCGAAGGAAGGCTTGATCAAAGCCGCGGCGCCGGTGTGGCGCGAAGGCGACTACACCGAGCGGGGCAAGTGGATGGACG
>JAYVMG010000438.1:0-7718 GCA_043759095.1 Acidobacteriota bacterium
CAGCAACAGCTCGAGGTGTCCGGTCTGTTCGTCATCGTGCTCGTGGCGCCGAGCAACAAGCTGGAAGATCTGCTGCCGCGAGTTCCAGGCGCATTGGAAGCGATTGCGGGCGCCAGACCTGGCGAAGTCGAGCGTGTGGACGCCTGAAAGGCGGACTCGACACAAAACGCCGCCCCACTCGCCGCATCGATCGCGGCGAACAGGACGATAGCCGGCATTAGCGACCTCCTGAGGTTGACGGAAGGTCCGTTCTCTGACCCGCCCGCGCGTGCTTCCCCTGGCACAGCTACATGCTGCTCGAGGCCGGCAAACCCAAAGAGGCGCTCGTGGCCTTCGAGGCGACCATGAAGAAGGAACCGACCCGGTTCCGCAGCCTCTATGGCGGCGCGAGCGCGGCCGCGACCATAGGCGATCGCGCCAAGGCGGACGCGTACTCAAGACGCTGCTCGAGGTTGCGAAGGAAGCGGATACCGAACGCCCGGAGCTGCAGCAGGCGAAGAAGTCTCTGGAAATCACGACTGGCGGTAAAAAATAGAGGAGCGGACCGTGTGTCCGCCCCTCCGAAGGTGTGAGGGTGCTGCTACGGGAGTTGCAACACCCAGGCGCTTCGACCATGCGTCGCTGCGTAGAGCAGACGTGCGCCGGCGTTGATCGTCAGGCCGGGCACTTCGACTTGGGGCAACCCGGAACCGGCGACCGTCCAGATTGTCGACCCGTTCGCGAGGCGCATGACGCCGAAGTCGGACGCGGCGTACAGGTCGCCGGTCTTGTCATCGCGCACCAGGTCGGTGATCGGCAAGTTCTGCAGGTTGTAGCTCCGATTGATCCACGTTGCGACGCTGCCGTTCCACGTCACTTCGAACACGTGTCCCGGCTGCGCGGGCGTGTTGCCGTTGTAGCCCGAATACGAGATCCAGGCACGGCGCGGTTGCCCAGGACCGGGGTTCGCCGGGTCGGGGTGGATGCTCGTCGGGAAGCGTGCGGGATCCGTCAACGAGGTCAAGTCGATCCGCGTCCAGACGACCGAGGCCGCTGCGGCATTCGAGTTGTCCGAGATGAAGACGCGTCCGGCGCCTGTCGCGGCCCACAGCGTACCGGTGTTCGTCGGCATCCGCTCGATGGCCGCCACCGCCCCGCCGGCACGGGTGCCGTAGGCGGCGCTCGTCAAGTCGGTCGTGCCGGGCGCGCCGATTGGAACGAAGTCGCCGCAGTTCGGGTCGGCCGCCGACGTCGTGAACTCGGGGCAGTTCGCCTCGAGGTAATCGCGCGGTCCACCCCAGTCCTGCGTGCGCCACACGCTGAAGGAACCCTGGAAGATCGTGCCGCCGTTCGCCGGGTGCGGATCCCCCGTAATCGGTGGATAGAAGTACGACCCTTCCGGGCTCCCGACGATCGGTCCCGTCGCGACCACCCACTTCGTCGGATCGCCGTTCCTGAAATTCACGTCCGACGCCTGACCGAAGAAGGTGTTGAATCGTAGTCCATCGTCCGCGGCGCTGAAGCCGGACTGGCCGCCGTCGCCGTACATCTCCTGATACCAGACGACGGGCGAGCCGGTGTACTGGAACGTGCCGTTGTCCTGAGTGCCGCCCTGCACGTTGTTCCTGGGTCGCGTCGCGCTGACCGACAGGCTCTGGAACTGGAGCGTCGAGAACCCTTCGTTCATGCTGGCCAACTGGTTCGGCACGCGGTTGAGGAGGCTCTTGCAGTAGGCGATATTCGCCGCGCTCATTCCCCGCTGGTCGCACTTGTACGACACGTTGGCGAAGTTCCCGTCGGAGCGCACGACGCCGCCGTCGGATCCTTCCCAGTACTGGAACGGATTGTTCGGGTTGAACACGATTGCGTGCTGGTCCGGGTGCGTGAACTCGGCGTGGTGCGGATCTCCGTCCTGCGTGAGATCGCTCCACGTCGCGCCGCCATTAGTCGACAACAGGACGCCGCGTCCGTTCGACTGACCGCCTAGCTGACCGTAACTGAAAGACCCGAGCAGGTAGACGATATCGGGATGACCCGCCGGCGATTCGACGGTGTTGTCATACCAGCACTGCCCGGTGCAGTAGCCGACGTTTTGCGGCGTGGTCATATCGACGAAGCTGACGTTCGTCGCGGTCTGGGCGTTGTTCACGCGGTAGAAGCGCGCCTGCGGTCCGCCGGACGCGCCGATGCCGACATACATCCGCGTGGTCCCGACATCGTTCGCCAGCGCGAACTCTGACCGGTCTGTGTTGTTCGCGTTGTTCGGGGGGTTGAGCGGGTTCTTGATCTGCACCCAGGTCGCGCCGGCGTTGGACGAACGCCAGACGCCCTCGCCGAGGAAGGAGGCGTAGTAGATCGAGCCGTTGTTCGGATCGACCCGGACTTCGTTCACGCCGCGCACCGAACCGAGCGACGTCGAGACGTTGACGAACGTTGCCCCGCCGTTGCTCGACTTGTAGACGCCGAAGGCCGCCACCGGCGGCGGTGGGCTCGAGGTGACGCCGCCACTTACCACCGAACTCACGCCGCGCACGGCGCGCGCGATGCCGACGAGAATGTCACCCGTCGGTGTAACGGCGAGGCTGGCTGCCGCCCGGCCCTGGAACTGCGCGCTCCCGGCGAGGAGCGTCCAGCTGTCGCCGCCGTTCGTCGTCTTGTAGATGCCCATCCCTGCCTCGGAGTCGGCCGAGACGTTGGGTTCGCCTGTTCCGGCGTACAGCGTGAGGCCGCTGGTGTCGTTCGGATCGATGATGAGCGACCCAATCGCGTTCGTCGCGAAGCTGCCCGACACGAACTCCCACTGCGGGTGCCCGGAGAGCCCATCCTTCGCGCGCCAGATGCCGCCGCCCGCTGCCCCCACGTAGATCGGGCACGCGCCGGGCGTGCAACTTGGTCCGAGCGCCATGGCCGTCACGCGTCCCGCGGCTACGTACGGCGCCCCGTCGCCGAGAAAATTGAGGACGCCGGGGTACGTCGCCTTGCTCGGGCCGATCAATTGCCAGACGCCCGCAGAACTCGGTCCCGCTTTCAGCGCGGCCCATGCGTTCTGCGCGCCGATCGTCTGATCCATCGAGACTTCGTCGGCAGGGTAGGCGCGCCGCAGGTACGCTTCGACACCGGGCGTAGAGTCCGCGCCACGTTCTTCGTTGGCGCCAATCACCGTTTCGGAGCTCTTCCGTCCAGCGATGCCACCCGGGAGACCTTTCTTGAAGACAACCTGCTGTGCGCGCGCGTCGCGGCGTGAGCTGGGTCTCTCCATTATGTACAGCGTGACCGCCGCTATCGCGAATGTCGAGACGGCGGCGAGCGCAAGCCACGTGCGTGTCCGTGCTCTCATCGGAGTCCTCCTTGGAACAGGCCCGCATCGGCCATGTGTTCGCAGCTGTTCGCAGCACGTGGCCTACTATCGGCACCCGAAGCGGAAAGCGGGAATATGGCGCGTCCGTCGAGGCCTAGTCAAGTGAATTGAGCGTCCACGGCCTCTCACGCTTCAGCAGACGGCCGGCTTCGAACCACCCCGCCGGAGATGCGTCTCAGGTCGCGAGGCCCAGCCCGAGCGCGGCGACCACCAGCAGTGATGATCGGCCACGAGCGGTCTATTCTGGACCGCACTCCAGGGGATCGCCGCCGCGGACGTGATGGCCGTCGGCGACAACCTGAACGACGTCGAGATGCTCGACTTCGCCGGCACGGCGTACGTCATGGGCAACGCCACCGACATCATCAAGTCGCGCGGCTACCGGGTGACCGGCACCAACGACGAAGGCGGCCTGGCGACGGCGATTCGCGGCGCGCTCGGCTAATCGCTACGCCCTAAGCCCTCAGCCCTACTATGATCAGGGTGTGGCCCATCCTGAGAAAATACCCGCGTTGGCGGTAGCCGCCGACGCACCCAAAGCTCCCAAGAAGAAAGCGTTCACCGCCGGCGCCTGGGAAGAAGCCCGCGGCCTCATCTGGATCCATCGCAAGCGGCTCGCGATCGGACTGCTGTTGATGCTGATCAACCGCCTGTCCGGCTTCGTTCTTCCCGCATCAACGAAGTACCTGATGGACGATGTGGTGGCCAAGGGCCACTGGGATCTCCTGCCCAAGCTCGCGCTGGCGGTCGGCGCGGCGGCGATCGTGGACGCGGTGAGTTCCTTCGCGAACTCGCAGATTCTCGGTGTTGCCGCGCAGCGCGCGATCACCGACATGCGCAAAGACGTCGAGGCGCACGTGATGCGCCTGCCGATCCGCTACTTCGACTCGACCAAGAGCGGCGTCCTGATCTCGCGGATCATGACCGACGCCGAAGGCATCCGGAACCTCGTCGGGACCGGACTCGTACAGCTCACCGGATCAGTCCTCACCGCGATGATCGCGCTCGGCTTCCTGATTTACCTGAACTGGCAACTGACCGTCATCACGCTCGTGATCCTGGTCCTCTTCGGCGGCGGCATGGCCACGGCGTTCAAGCGCCTGCGCCCGCTCTTCCGCGAGCGCGGGCAGATCAACGCCGAAGTCACCGGGCGACTCGCCGAATCGCTCGGCGGCGTGCGGATCGTCAAGGCCTACACCGCGGAAAAGCGCGAGGAGATCGTCTTCGCACACGGCGCGCACCGGCTATTCCGGAACGTCGCCCAGTCGCTGACCGGCGTGTCCTCGATCAGCGCCTTCTCGTCGCTGGTGATCGCAGCCATCGGCATCGCGATGATGCTGGTCGGCGGATCGGCGATCCGCGCGGGCCAGATGACGATTGGCGACTTCTTTCAGTACTTCGCGTTCACCGCGATGATCACGGTGCCGGTGATCCAGCTCGCCTCGATCGGCACGCAGTTGAGCGAAGCGTTTGCCGGCCTCGACCGCATCCGCGAAATCCGCCGCATGGCGACAGAGGATCAGGAGGACGCCGACCGCGAGCCGCTGGCCGACGTCAGAGGAGAGATCGCGTTCGAGGACGTGACCTTCGAGTACAACCTGGGCGCTCCGGTGCTGAAGCACGTGTCGTTCAAGGCGCCGGCGGGATCCACGACCGCGCTTGTCGGATCGAGCGGCTCCGGCAAGAGCACACTCATCAGCCTGGTCATGACGTTCAACCGTCCCCAGACAGGCCGCGTCGTCGTTGATGGCCACGATTTGACCACGCTGAAGCTGCGCGACTACCGCGAGCACCTGGGCGTGGTGCTGCAGGACAACTTCCTGTTCGACGGCACGGTGGCGGCGAACATCGCGTACGCCAGGCCGCACGCGTCGCGCGAGGAGATCAAGGCGGTCAGCCGGATCGCGCACTGCGACGAATTCATCGAAAGCTTCGAACAGGGCTACGACACGATCGTCGGCGAGCGCGGCGTCCGCCTGTCGGGCGGGCAGCGTCAGCGCGTGGCGATCGCGCGCGCGATTCTCGCGGACCCGAAGATCCTGATCCTCGATGAGGCGACATCGAGCCTCGACAGCGAGAGCGAGGCGATGATCCAGGACGCGCTGAAATCCCTGCGCGCCGGGCGGACCACGTTCGTGATCGCGCACCGGCTGTCGACGATCCGCAGCGCCGACCAGATCATGGTGCTCGAGCACGGCGAGATCGTCGAAAAGGGTACGCACGAAGAACTGATCGCGCTCGACGGACGGTACCGCCAGCTGCACGACAAGCAGTACCGGTTCGAGAAGGATCGCTTCATCAACCCTGGTGAAGACTTCACGCCGGAGCCCGAGAAGGTTTCGGCGACGCGGGTCAGCAGCACGCTCTGATCGCCGGGCCCGGAAGGGCCCTGCCCACATCCACCCTCGGAGGCTACGCAGATGCGACGTCGCGTTGGATTCCTGTACGCGTTCCCGTTGGTTGTCCTCGCTGCTACCGCTCCTCACGCGCAGACGCGTCAGGCGCCACCGGCCAAGCCGGCGTGGCTCGAGGCGTATCGCGACCCCGCGTCGCGGTTAATCGGCGAAGCCGTCAGCAGCACGTTCGCCTGGGATCGCCTGGCCGTCCTCACCGACTCGATCGGCAATCGCCTGAGCGGAACGCCGGCGCTCGATCACGCCATTGCCTGGGCCGTCACCGAGATGAACAAAGACGGACTCGAGAACGTGCATACCGAGAAGGTGATGGTGCCCAAGTGGGTCCGCGGCACCGAGAGCGCGGAGATCGTCGAACCGGCCCGCCATTCGATGGTGATGCTCGGACTGGGTGACAGCGTCGGCACGACCGGCGACGGCATCCAGGCCGAAGTCCTCGTCGTCCGCTCGTTCGAAGAGCTCGACGCCAAGGCCGCCGCCGCGAAAGGCCGCATCGTGCTCTTCAACGTGCCATATACGAATTACGGCGAGACCGTGCGGTTCCGCGCGACCGGTTCGTCGCGCGCGTCGCGTCTCGGCGCGGTGGCGATGCTGATTCGCGCCGTCGGACCCGCGGGTCTTCGCACGCCGCACACGGGCGCGTTGCAATATTCGGCCGACGCGAAGAAAATTCCGGCCGCAGCCATCTCGTCTGAGGACGCCGATCGCCTCCAGCGCATGGCCGACCGCGGCGGCAAGGTCGTCGTCCGGCTGAAGATGGACGCGCACGTCGACGCGGACGTCGAGTCCGCCAACGTTGTCGGCGAAATTCGCGGACGCGAGCGCCCCGACGAGATCGTCGTCGTCAGTGGACACCTGGATTCGTGGGACATCGGCGCCGGCGCGACCGACGATGGCGGCGGGTGCGTAGTGACGTGGGAAGCCCTGCGGATCATGAAGAAGCTGAACCTGCGGCCGCGGCGGACGGTCCGAGTGGTGTTGTGGACCAACGAGGAAAACGGCGGCCGCGGCGGCCTGGCCTACCGCGATCAGCACCGCGCGGAATTAGCCAAGCACGTGATGATGCTGGAGTCTGACGGCGGCGTGTTCCGGCCACTCGGCTTCGGCTTCACAGGCAGTGAGGCGGGACGCGAAACGGTGAAGGCGATTGCGACGCTGCTGGCCGGTATCGCCGCGGATCAGATCAGCCCCGGCGGCGGCGGCGCCGACATCGGACCGAGCATGACGGAGGCGCGCGTGCCCGGCATGTCGCTCGAGGTGGACGGCGCGAAATACTTCCTGATCCACCACACGCCGGCCGACACGATCGACAAGATCGATCCGGTGGAGATGGCGAAATGCGCGGCGGCCGTCGCCGTCATGGCGTACGTCGTGGCGGATTTACCCCAGCGGCTAGGGGAGTAGGGGAACGGTTATAATTTATCCATGAAGAAGCTCGCGCTCGGCGCCGTCGTCGTCCTCGTTGCGGCCTGCTCACAGACGTCTGCGCAGCAGGCGAAACGGCCTGCGTCGGGCGATGTCGTCGCGAAAGTTGGCACGGCGACGATCACGCTCGCCGACGTGGACGACAAAGCGCTCGAGCAGCCCGCCAGCAACTTCGGCAGCGCCAAGCTGTCGCAGGCGATCTTCGAAGCGAGGCGCGCGGCGCTCGACGAGCTGATCGCCACGAGCCTGATGGACGCGGCGGCAAAGGCGCAGGGGATCGAACGCACCGCACTCGTCGAGAAAGAAATCACCGCGAAGATCCCGCCGGTCAGCGACAGCGACGTCACGACCTGGTTTCAAGCGAATCAGGCGCGGCTGCAGGGCCAGCCCCTGGATCAGGTGCGCCAGCCGATCCGCGCGTTTCTCACGCAGGAGCGGATGCAGGGCATCCGCGAACAGTACGTCGACGGGTTGAAAGCCAGGACCGCGGTCGTGGTGATGCTCGATCCGCCACGCCAGCACGTCTCGGCCGCCAACAGCCC
>JAYVMG010000439.1:0-2893 GCA_043759095.1 Acidobacteriota bacterium
CAGCAGGGCCCGCTTCCGCACCATCTGCTCCGACGCCGGCGTGTGGCTTTCGTCGCGGATGACGCCTTCGTCGATCGCTGTCAGGCCCACGTTCTGGAGGATGGCGAACGACGACTCCACCACCGTCTGCCCGCGGAGGCTCAACACCAGCCCGCCGGCCACCGCTATTGCCGCGCAAAGGGCCCGAGCACGAAATCCACTCATGCGTGTATTCTAACTGCTCGACCGGACGGCAACACGCCTCATACACTTGTCACATGGCTGCCACACTGTTTCAAAAAGTCTGGGATGCGCACACGGTTCGCGTGTTGCCGAGCGGACAAACACAGCTATTCGTGGGATTGCATCTCGTCCATGAGGTGACGTCGCCGCAGGCGTTCGACATGCTGCGCCAGCACGGCTGGAAGGTCCCCTTTCCCGGGCGCACGTTCGCCACCGCCGATCACATCGTGCCGACGCTGTCGCAGACGCGGCCGTTCCTCGACATGATGGCCGAGCAGATGATGGGCTCGCTCGAGCGCAACTGCCGCGACGCCGGCATCAACCTCTGGGCGCCCGACAACGACAACCAGGGCGTTGTCCACGTCATCGGCCCGGAGCTGGGGCTGACGCAGCCGGGAATGACGATCGCGTGCGGCGACAGCCACACGTCCACACACGGCGCGCTGGGTGCGATTGCTTTCGGCATAGGGACATCGCAGGTCCGCGACGTGCTCGCGTCGCAGTGCCTCGCGCTCGATCCGCTGAAGGTGCGGCGCATCGACATCACCGGCAGACTCAGCCGCGGCGTCTTCGCCAAGGACGTGATCCTGACGATCATCCGCCGCCTCGGCGTCCACGGCGGCGTCGGCTTCGCCTACGAGTACGGCGGCGACACGATCGATGCGATGACCATCGACGAGCGCATGACGATCTGCAACATGTCGATCGAGGGCGGCGCGCGCATCGGCTACGCCAACCCGGACCAGACGACGTTCGACTATCTCAGCGGTCGTCCGTTCGCACCGCAGACGGGCGATGCGTTCGAGCATGCGGTCGCCTGGTGGCGCGAGATGGCGTCGGACCCGCACGCGCGCTACGACGACCGCGTCACCTTCAACGCGGCCACGATCGAGCCGACGGTCACCTGGGGCATCAACCCAGGCCAGTCGGTGGCGGTCTCCGAACCGATTGACGCAGCGCCGGATGACGAGGCGCTGGCGTTCATGGGATTCAAGCCGGGATCGCGCGTGCAAGGCACGCGGATCGACGTCGCATTCATCGGCTCGTGCACCAATGGCCGCCTCTCCGATCTCGAAGAAGCGGCGCGCATCGTCAAGGGACATCACGTGGCGAAACACGTGAAGGCGCTGATCGTACCCGGATCGCGCGCGGTCAGCCGCGCGGCGGAGGCCATCGGCTTGCACGAAGTCTTCATCGCCGCCGGATTCGAGTGGCGCGGCGCCGGCTGCTCGATGTGTCTCGGCATGAACCCTGACAAACTCGAAGGACAGCAGGTGTCAGCGTCCTCGTCGAACCGCAACTTCAAGGGACGTCAGGGCAGCCCCACGGGACGCACGCTGCTGATGAGCCCGGCAATGGTCGCCGCCGCGGCGATCGCCGGCGAAGTGGTCGACGTGCGCGAGATGCTCAAAGGATTACCGGCATGAGCATGGACAAGTCTCAAGGCTCAAGTCTCACGTCTCAGGCGATTCAGCAGCTGAGCGGGCGAGGTCTGCCGCTGCGAGGCCACGATATCGATACTGACCGCATCATGCCGGCGCGCTTTCTGGTGGCCGTGTCCTTCGACGGCCTCGAACAGCATCTCTTCGAGGACGACCGCAAGGCGGATCCCGGTCACGTGTTCAACGACACGCGCTTCCACGGCGCCTCGATCCTCGTCGTCAACACGAACTTCGGCTGCGGATCGTCGCGCGAGCACGCGCCGCAGGGACTGGTGCGCGCGGGCTACCGCGCGATCGTCGGCGAATCGTTCTCGGAGATTTTCCAGGGCAACTCGGCGATGCTCGGAATGCCGTGCTTCGTCGCGAGTCACGAGGACATCGACCGGTTGCAGACGCTCGTCGCGACAACGCCAGACACCGTGATCGCCGCCGACGTCGCGACAGGTGCGATCACCGCCGGCTCGCTGACGGTCACAGCCACGCTGCCGCCGGCGCTGCGCGATGGATTCCTGTCAGGGCAATGGAATCCGACCGCGATGCTGCTCGCCGACTTCGACCAGGTGCGCAACGTCGCCGCTCGTCTGCCGTACGTCAGCGGATTCTGATACGGGGCCAGACCAGGGTCAGGCTGGGGTCGGAATAGGGTCAGACCCCGATCCGACCCCAACGCCTGAACAGTGATGAAACGCGTGGCCCTGGCCTCACCGCCCGTCATTTTTCTTTCTTTTCCTGAGCGACGGCGAGAAACGCGTCGGCGGCGTGAGAACGGTGCGCCTTCCGGCAGACCAGCGTCACCTGACGCTTGCGCGACACGCCGTTGACGAGCACCGCGACCAGCCGCCCGCTCGCGATCTCCGTAATCGCGCAGCGGCGCGGCAACAGCGCGACCCCCAGCTTCAATTCCACCGCGCGCTTGATGCCGTCAAGGCTCGGCAGCGAGATCACCATATGCAGAGGCACGTGGTGCTCTTCGAACAGCCGCAGCACGCGCTCGCGCGCCGGCGACGGATCGTTATGCGCAACCACCGGCTCCTCGGCGATGTCAGCCATCTCCACCTGACGGCGACCGGCCAGCGGATGCGACGGCGGCACCAGCAGGACCAGCTCGTCGGTGCCAACCGGCACCTCGAGCAATCCTTCCTCGGACGGATGAAACGTGAGCGCACCGAAGTCGAGGCTGCCCTGCTGCACTTCGACCGCGATCTGGCGAGCCAGCACGCGCCGCACGT
>JAYVMG010000440.1:0-2890 GCA_043759095.1 Acidobacteriota bacterium
CGCAGCGCGTAACAAAGCCCGCCTCGCGTTCCTGGTTGAAGCCTGGGGCGTCGAGACATTCCGGCGCGAGCTTCAACGGCGAGCCGGACGGCCGCTGGCCACGGCGGGCCGAGACGCCAGAGTGTCGCGCGAGACCGATCACATCGGCATCGCCCGGCAGAAGCAGGCGGGGCTCACGTCCGTCGGTTTGGCCGTGCCGGCCGGACGCATCACCACCGGGCAGCTGTTCGAAGTCGCGCGCATCGCCGACGCGTACGGCGACGGGGAGATTCGCGTCACGACGAGCCAGAACCTGATCATTCCCAACGTCGCTGATGGTGTGCTGTCCGCCCTCCTCGCCGAGCCGTTGCTTCGGGAGCTGCAGCACGACCCGCCTGGCGCCATTCGCGGGCTGGTGAGTTGCACGGGGATCGATTACTGTCACCTCGCGTTGATCGAGACCAAAGAGCTGGCGCTCAAGACGGCGAACCACATGCTGCAGACGCTTCCGCATGGAAAGACGCTGAGGATGCACTGGTCGGGATGTCCGGCGGGATGCGGAAATCACGCGGCTGCGGACATCGGTCTGCTCGGCAAGAACATCAGGGTCAACGGCGAGATCATCGAAGCGGTCGACGTCTTCGTAGGCGGCAAGTCGGGCGCGAACGCGCGGCCAGGGACGAAAGTGCTGGAAGACGTGCCGTGCGATCAACTGCCGCACGTCCTCGAGCGGCTGATGCCGTATCTGTCGAAGTCACGAGCCGCGGCGCCCGCGAGCGCGCCTTCTCCACGCCCAGCGGACGCGTTGGACGGCGAGCGCCATGCCGGCGCTTAGGGGCGCGCGTGTCGCGCTGCTCGAGGCTCGCATGCCGCGCGAGCTCGCCGGCCTCGTCGAGCGGTACGGCGGCCGCCCCTACTCCGTGCCCGCGCTTCGAGAGGCGCCGGTCCCGGACGCCGGCGCGATGGAGCCGTTCCTGAACGCGCTCTGCGACGGGCGCTTCTCGCTTGTGGTGTTTCTGACCGGCGCCGGCGTCACGGCGCTGCTGCGCGAAGCGGAGCGCCTCGGGCGATCGGCAGACACGCTCGATGGCCTGCGGCGCACGGCGATCGCGTGCCGCGGACCAAAGCCAACCGCGGTGCTGCGCCGCTACGACATACCGATCCAGGTGAGCGCCGCCGAACCGTACACCACCGCCGAACTACTCGACGCGTTGCAGGCCGTCGACCTCGCCGGCACACGCGTCGCGATTGTGCATTACGGTGAACGCAATGGACCGCTGGCCACGGCGCTCGCCGCCCGGAGCGCCGATCTCGATGAGCTGTGCCTCTATGAGTGGCTCATGCCGGAGCACCTCGGCCCGCTGCAGACGCTCGTCGGCGAGCTGATCGATGGAGCCGTTGATGCGATCGCGTTCACCAGCCAGATCCAGTGCCGGCATCTCTTTCAGGTGGCGGCAGACATGGCGCGGTCGGACGCCCTCATCGATGCGCTCAACACCCGCGTGATCGTTGCGGCCATCGGCCCGGTGTGTGCTGCGGCCTTGCGGACATTCGGCGTCGTCCCGCGCGTGCAGCCCGCGCATCCGAAGATGGTGCCGATGATCGCGGCGCTGGCGGACTACGTCGAGCTGACCTCTGGCGCGTGAATCGATGGACCGATTTCCGACCGCGCCCCGAGCCTACTGAAGCGGCGCAGGCAAGTCGGAGTCGCCCATCAGGAAGAGATCGACGCCGCGCGCACAGCTGCGACCTTCAGCAATCGCCCACACGATCAACGACTGACCGCGCTGCATGTCGCCCGCGGTGAAGACCCCGGGGACGCTGGTCATCCAGTTCGCGTCGCGCTGGACAGTGCCTCGAGCCGTCAGCGCCACGCCAAGTTGATCGATCATGTCGCCGCGTTCTGGACCGAGAAAGCCCATCGCGAGCAGGACGAGATCGGCTTGCAAGGTGAAGCTGCTCTCCGCCAGCGGCCGCATCACGACGCGACCGCTCTCTCGAACGGCTTCCACATTCACGCCATGCAATGCGCGCACGCGCCCGTGCTCGCCGGAAAAACGCTCGGTGGATGCCGAGAACACGCGATCGCCACCCTCTTCGTGCGCGAACGACACGCGGAACATGTTCGGCCAGAGCGGCCACGGATTCCCTGGCGACCGCGCGTCCGGTGGACGCTCGAGCAGTTCGAGCTGATGCACGGATCGCGCGCCCTGACGGTGCGCCGTCCCCAGGCAATCGGCGCCTGTATCGCCGCCACCGATGATGATCACGTGCTTGCCCTTCGCTGAGATCAGATCGGCGTCCGGGACGGCATCGCCTTCGCGCAGACGATTCTGCTGCGTCAGATATTCCATCGCGAAGTGAATGCCGGCCAGCTCGCGTCCCGGCAGCGTGAGATCCCGCGGCGCCGTCGCGCCACCCGCGAGCACCACGGCGTCGAACTGGCTGCGGAGTTCATCGACCGGCACATTACCGCCGATGTCGCAGCTGGTGCGGAAGACGATGCCTTCCTCCTGCAGGAGGGAGAGACGCCGATCCAGAAATCGCTTCTCCAGCTTGAATGCGGGAATGCCGTAGCGCAACAGGCCGCCGATCCGATCGGCCCGCTCGAACACGGTGACGACGTGTCCCGCCCGATTCAACTGATCGGCCGCCGCGAGTCCCGCCGGACCCGAACCGACCACCGCCACGCGCTTGCCCGTGCGAGACGCCGGCGGCGCCGCGGCAATCCAGCCCTCGTCGAACGCACGATCGACAATCGCCGCCTCGATGGATTTGATCGTGACCGGCGAATTATTGATGCCCAACACGCACGCGCCTTCGCACGGCGCCGGACACAGGCGTCCGGTGAACTCCGGGAAATTGTTGGTCGCGTGCAGGCGATCGATCGCGGCGCGCCAGTGATTGCGGT
>JAYVMG010000441.1:0-2887 GCA_043759095.1 Acidobacteriota bacterium
GGTGGCCAGAGCGCGGTGACGCGCGCGCTCAGGCGCCTGCGGGACGGCTCGTCAACCAGACGCGTCAGCGCGAAACCCGCGACGGTCGCGTCGGCCCACGGGATCACCGTGTGCTGCGGCGGCACGCCGAGCACCGACAACGCGATGTCGCGCGGCGATCCGTTGACTGCCAGCGCCACGAGCGCGCGCGCGGCGGCAGCCATCGCTTCTGGCGACGAGCCGAACACCTGCGTTCGGCTCATGTGCAGCTCGCGGACACCGCGTTCAATCAGTTGGCGCTGCGACGCGCCGGCGCAGAGGATCACCGCGCCGGCCGCCGTCTGCGACAGGCGTCTCAGCAGCACCAGGCCATCTTCGCCCTGCCATTCGCCGCCGGTGATCCGATCGGCGAGGATCACGATCGACGCGCCCGCCGCCGCCGACACGTCCGTGGCGCCGGACAGCTGCGTCGCGAATCCTTCCACCGGCGCCGCCTGTGCGATGTCGAGCGCCTTGCCCGCGGCCACACGCCGTGTCTCGTCGATGAGCGTGATCGATCGGACCAGGTTCGACCGCGCCAGCGCGTGCGCCGTCGCGCCGCCCAGCTCGCCCGCTCCGATGATTGCCACGTCCTGCATCGACTGCGATATTGTAATGGCTATGCAATCACTTCGCGGGAAAGTGGCGCTGGTGACCGGCGGATCGCGCGGCATCGGCCTCGCCATTGCGCGCGCGCTCGTCGCGGACGGCGCGCAGGTGTCGATCACGGGACGCGGCGCCGCGCATTTGTCGGCCGCCCGTCCGAAAATTGAAGCCGCCGGCCCCGGCTCTGTCGAGACGCTCCAGGCCGACGTCCGCCGCTACGACGAGGTGAAGGGCGCGATTGACGCGACCGTCGCGCGTTTCGGCGGCCTCGACTTCCTGATCAACAACGCCGGCGTCGGCATCTTCACCGACGTGGCGACGATGACGCCGGCGCAGTGGTCCGAGGTCATCGACACAAACCTGACTGGCGTGTTCAACGCGTGTCAGGCGGCGCTGCCGCACCTGCGCCAGCGCGGCGGCGGCTTCATCATCAACATCAGCAGCCTCGCCGGAAAAAATCCCTTCAAGGGCGCGGCGGCCTACTGCGCATCGAAGGCGGCGCTGAACGCGTTCAGCGAAGTGCTGATGCAGGAAGTGCGGTACGACAACATCCGCGTCAGTTACGTGATGCCGGGGTCAGTGGCCACCGGTTTCTCGGGCAGTGACGAAACGAAGGGCGCTGACTGGAAAAGCGCCCCCGAAGACATCGCCGACGTCGTCGTCGATCTGTTGAAGAGCAATGCGCGAAGCTTGCCGAGTCGCGTGGAAATCCGTCCATCCCAACCCAAGAAGTAGCGCGAAGGCTTCAGCCGAGCGATCTTATGTCTGTATTCGACAAACATCACGACGCGCTCGATCACCACGAAACGATGATGGGTCCGGCGCGCGGACGCCTCGCCGTCGCGCTCGATCTCCTCACCGACTCGCTGGCGCTGGTCGGCCAGCACGGGGTCTACTGCCGCAGCGATCGCTTTCCCGGGAAGCCGAAGATGGACATCGCGCTCGTCCTCGAACAACTCGACGATGCGAAGCAGTTGGTGCAAAGCGCCATGGAAAGTCTCAAGGCTCAACGCTCAACTCTCAGTTGAGGACTCTTTCCACCGCGACTGAATAATCAGCCAGAGGACTCCGGGCACGCAGAACATCGCGCCCAGAGCGAACGCGAGCGTGCGCGGTGACCAGCCGGCGTGATCGAGCTGACGGCCAGTCCAGTAACTCGACACCGACGACATCAACGTGACCAGCGCCAGCTCTGTCGCGAACACGCGTCCGCGAAACCGATCCGGCACCTCGAGCTGCAACAGCACCGTGCTGAACACCCAGAGGATCGATCCGCCGAAGTGCGCGCACATCACGCACAGCGCGGCGATCCACAGCGTGGGCGCCCACGCGAGCGCGACGTAGAACACGCCGACGATGAAGTACGCCGGGCCAATCGCCAGGCGAAGCCGCCGCGGCTCCTGTCCCAGGATCCAGCGCAGCGCGATGGGTCCCAGACTCGCGCCGACCCCGCGCGCCGCGTAGAGCACGCCGATGCCGGCCGCCGCACCTCCCGCAAGGGGAAACACGCGCTGCCCGAAAATGGTGAGTAGCAGCAGGACGCCGCCCGCCAATCCCCACCCCGTTTTTACCAGCATCAACGCCGCGACGTGCGATCGGCCCCGCACGTAGCGAATGCCTTCGATGAGATCCGTGATCCCGCTGAGCGCCAGGAAGCCGACCGGGCGCGGCTTGGCCGCCGGCCGCGCGTCGTAGTGCGTCCGCGCGATGAAGAACGCCGACGCAAAGAACGACAGGGCGTTGACGATGAACGCGATGTTGCGGCCGAAGAGCGCTGTCACCACGCCGCCGATGGACGCTCCCAGCGCCAGCATCGCCGACCACGTCGCGCTCGACAGCGCGTTGGCCGGCAGCAGTTCCGCCGCTGACGTCACGTTGGGGATGGTTGCCGTCCGCGCCGGTTCGAAAAACGCCTGCGCCCCGACCGCAAACGCCATCACGACGTACGCAATCCACACCTGGTCGGGGCGGCGGATGAACAGCAGCGCGAGGACCAGGAATCCGCGGAGCAGATCGGTGATGATCATCAGCCGCCGCCGGTTGACGCGATCGACGACCACGCCTGCCAGCGGCCCGATGATCGCCACCGGCAGGAACTGGACGATCATCATCCACGCGACCGCGGTCGCCGATCCGGTGAGATCGAGCAGCAGCGCGAACACCGCGACGGCGTTGAACCAGTCGCCGAGCTGCGAAATCGTCTGGCCGATGTAGAGCAGCCTGAAGTTTCGGTTGGTGCGCAGGAGAGAGACGTAGCTCACGG
>JAYVMG010000442.1:0-7680 GCA_043759095.1 Acidobacteriota bacterium
GCCCATTCCCAAGGCTCGCCGCCGGTTGGTCCTTGTGATCTGACGTTGCGCAACACACTCGTTGGGTGATCCCCCGCTGCCACTGACCCGCGTCCCCTCAAAGCGCGCCCGGGATCTCAATCGTTCTTGTTCAATGAGCCGTGGAGCAGCAGCGACACGGCTTCACGGAGCCCGGTTGCGTTGAACGGCTTCTCGAGAAACGCCTCGCCTTCCCAGAGAGGGCGGGCGTCCATCAACCGATCGATGTGACCTGTCACGTACAAGACTTTGAGATCTGGTCGCATCGCACGGATCCGGCGCACCATTTCGTCCCCGGCGAGTTCCGGCATGTCCAAGTCCGCGATGAGCAGACTCAACGCAGTGCCCCGCTCAAGGAGTTCGACGGCCTCCAGGCCATTGCAGGCTTCAATGACTTCATACTGGACTTCCTCGAGGATGCGCCGCTCAACGATCCGAATCGGCGCATCATCATCAACCACGAGGACCGTGAGCGGCGCCTTCGGCGCATTCTTCGGCGACATCGCTTCCTTCCTGTCTGTCACTTCATCTCCGCCAGATCTGGCACGGTCGAGCACCAGCCCGTCGCGATGACGCGATCTCCAGCGGCTCTTCCGACACAAGGGCAACAAACGCTTCAACGAGATCGACGCTCTTCCAGCCGAGCTGAGTCTCGTCTCGAAGTTCGCGGCACGCCGCCTCACGGTTGAGGGCTCGCTTGTACGTCCGCTCGGTGGTCATGGCATCGTACGCATCGACAATGCTGACGATGCGAGCGAGGAGGGGAATCGCCTCCCCCTTGAGTCCGTCCGGATATCCAGTGCCATCCATTCGCTCGTGATGATGTCGAATAATGGGGCGGACGTCTTCAAGCGATCGCAATTCGCGGCACAGCGCGTGCCCGATCACCGTGTGTTGCTGCATCACGACATATTCCGCTGGCGTCAGACGCGCAGGCTTCAAGAGCACAGCATCGGGGATGCCGACTTTTCCGACATCGTGCAGGAACCCGCCACGGTGCAAGGCGACCAGCTGGTCATCGTCGAGCCCCACACGCACGCCCAACGCCGTCGCGTACCGGGCGAGCCGCTGACAATGACCTTCGGTGTACGAGTCACGGGCCTCGATCATCAACCCGAGGCTCAGGATGACGGACTCAGCCGAGTCGAGTTCATCGGTATAGCGTTTCAATCGCGTGAGCGAGCGCACGCGCGCTTCGAGCTCCGCAAGGACGGGCGGCTTCGTGAGAAAGTCGTCGGCGCCAGCCTCGATCCCGCGCACTCGATCTTCGCTCGCCGTCAGGCCGGTGATTAACACGATGGGGATCAGTCGAGTCTCCGGGTCATTCTTCAGTCGCCTGCACACTTCAAAGCCGTCGACGCCGGGCATGTTGACGTCAAGGAGCACAAGATCGGGACGGTCGCGAGCGACGAATTCAAGCGCCGAGACGCCATCCGACGCCGTCAGCACCTCGTACCGGAGACGAATCATCAGCCGGCTGAACACCTCGACGTTCGCCCGCTCATCGTCAACCACGAGAACCTTGCCGGCCGTTGGGTACCGCATGCCTACCGGGACTCCAGCTCCTTGTCGCAGTCTGGGCACAGACCGTGGGTGATCGGACTGACGTTCGTGACGTAGTCCTCCAGCGAGCACCAGGCGCCGTCCATCCCTCGCATGCGGCGACACCATGCGCACATCGGAATCAGACGTTCCACGACACGGAAGTCCTCCAGCGTTCGGCGCAGCTCCAATTGGGTCACGACCGCTTGGCGAAGAACTTTCAGCGCTTCGAGTTGGGGCTCGGTCAGCTGCCGGGGAACGCGATCCAGCACACAGAGAGTGCCGAGGGACAGACCTTCACCGATGACCAGCGGCGCCCCGGCATAGAAACGGATCCTGGGGTCGGACGCGACCAGAGGATTGTCGGCGAATCGCTCGTCCTGCGACGCGTCTTCGACAACGAACACCTCGTTCTGAAGAAGGGCATACGCACAGAAGGCGGCGTCCCGCGGCGCCTCGGCGAGGCCGAGGCCGATACGCGACTTGAACCATTGCCGTTGCTCGTCCATGAGGGTAATCAGACTGATCGGGGTGCCGCAGATCGCGGCGGCCAGGCGCGCGAGATCGTCGAACGCCTTTTCAGATCCCGTGTCCAGGATGCGATAGAGCCGAAGCGCGCGCAGACGTTCCGCCTCGTTTTCCGGACGCGGCGGATTCACGTCGCCCTCCTAGCGCGGCGCGTCGAGCACCTCGCGGAGCTTTCGCTTGAGGGCTTGCGGCGTGAACGGCTTCTGCAGAAAAGGCGTGCCTTCGATCAGGACACCGTGACGGACGATGGCCTCGTTGGCGTAGCCCGACATATACAACGCTCGAAGCGCCGGGTGATCTTTCACCAGGCGGCCAAACAACGGAGGCCCTTCCGATTCGGGCATGATGACGTCGCTCAGGAGCACGTGGAGCGGTCCCTGAGATTCGGAGACCGTGCGCATCGCTTCCTTCGGATTCCCCGCCTCCAGCACGCGGTAGCCATTGCGTTCAAGGGTGACCCGAGCAAGGTGTCGCACGGCGTCGTCGTCTTCGACCAGCAGGACCGTCTCCGACCCACGACCAGCGTCGCCAGGTTCGCTCGCCCATTCACTCGCGCTTGGTACGCCCGCCGTGACCTGCGGCAGGTAGACCTTGAACGTCGAGCCTCGTCCCGCCTCGCTGTAGACCAGAATGTCGCCGCCGCTCTGCTTGACGATGCCGTAGACCGTCGCCAAGCCCAGCCCCGTGCCTTTGCCGACATCCTTCGTCGTAAAGAAGGGCTCGAAGATGCGCCGCCGGGTCGCGTCGTCCATCCCGGCGCCGGTGTCGCTCACGGCGAGCATGACGTATGCCCCCGGCGTCACGGGCAAATGGCCCTGCTGATAGTGCTCATCCAGCGTGACGTTGGCGGTTTCTATCGTGAGCTTGCCGCCTCGAGGCATGGCATCGGCGGCATTGACCGTCAGATTGATCAGAATCTGCTCGAGTTGTGTCGGATCCATTTCGATCAGACCGATCTGCGACGCGAGCGAGACGAACAGGTCGACGTGCTCGACTATCAGCCGCTTGAGCATCGGTTCGATGCCACCGATGAGCGCATTGACGTCGAGCACCTTGGGCTGCAGGATCTGTCGCCGGCTGAAGGCGAGGAGCTGCCGCGTCAGACCGGTCGCTCGCTCGCCCGCTTTTTTGATCTCGAGAAGATCCGCGCGCCCGGGATCGTCCGGCGCAAGCCCTGCCATCAACAGTTCGCTGAACCCGAGAATGGCGGTGAGCAGGTTGTTGAAGTCGTGCGCAACACCGCCCGCCAGTTGACCGATCGCCTCGAGTTTTTGAGCCTGCCGAAGCTGTTCTTCGAGCGCCTTTCGCTCGCTAATGTCCACGCCGATGCCAAGCAGGCGAAGCGGCGCACCATCGGCGTCGTGCGACGCTTGAGCCGCTCCAAAGATCCAATGGATGCTGCCGTCAGGCCAGATTGCGCGAAACTCCACTGAATAGTCTCGCTCGCCGGCAATCGCCCGTGTGATTGACGCCTCCACGGCGCGGCGATCATCGGGATGGATCAGCGCGAACGACTCTTCGGTCGTCTTCGGCGCCTGCTCCGGCGTCAGGCCGAATACCGGCGCCATCGTATCGGACCAGGTCAACCGGTTCGCCGCAAAGTCGACCTCCCAGACACCCATTCGACCCGCGGCGAGCGCAAAACTCGTGCGCTCCTCGCTTTGCCGAAGCTCGAACGTGCGTGATTGCACTTCCAGCTCGAGTTTGGCGGCAGCGTCTCGCCGCAACTTTCCCAATTCCAGGTGGGTATGGACGCGCGCGAGGAGTTCGCGGGCTGAGAAGGGCTTGACCAGATAGTCGTCCGCACCGGCTTCGAGTCCCTCGACGGACGACTCCTCGCCCGCGCGCGCTGACAGCAGAATCACGGGGATGGTCTGTGTGCACTCGTTCGCTCGAAGTTGGCGTAAGACGTCGAAGCCGTCCACGCCGGGCATCATGATATCGGTCAAGACGAGATCCGGCGGAGTGGCTAACGCCGCAGCCACCGCTGACGCGCCGTCGGACACTGCCGTGACGTCATAGTGCTCGGCCAGAAGGCGGTGCACATAGTCGCGCATGTCCGCGTTGTCATCCGCCCACAGAATCCGGGGACGCGGGCCGTCGGGACCATTGGGGCGGTTGGTCGCGGCGCGAACATTCTCGTGGCCGCTTACATCGACTGCCCAACGCAAGGCCTCCTCGACATAGGCGGTCGCGCGTGTCGCAGTCGAGGCTGGCGAACGCGGCGCTCCGAGGCGGTCGGCCGGAAGATGTGCGCGTCCCGTCTTGACGCTGACCGTGAACGTGCTGCCCCGTCCTTCTCGACTCTCTACCCGTATCGTCCCGCCATGCACGCGAATCAGATCTTGCACGAGGGCCAAGCCAATCCCCGTGCCCTCATGCGTTCGAGACCTCGCTCCGGTCACACGGTGAAAGCGCTCAAACAATCTTGGCACCTGGTTCTCGGGGATGCCGACACCCGAGTCGGTCACCGCGAATTCCACGCAGTCGCCACACCAGGTGAGCGTCGTACGAATGCCACCCTCGAACGTGTGCTTGAAGGCGTTTGACAGGAGGTTGAGGACAATCTTCTCCCACATGTCCTTGTCGACGTAAACAGGTTCCGGCAGTGGTGGACAATCCACGGTCAGCGTCAGATGTGCCTTTTCGATCGCCGAGCGAAAGCCGCTCACGAGGTCGACGGTATAGCTGTCCAGATTGGTCGCTTCATAGCTGGCCTCGACGCGGCCGGCCTCGACGCGCGAAAAATCCAGCAGGGTGTTGACCAGCTTCAACAGCCGAAGTGTGTTCCGATGCGCGGTCTCGAGCCGCTGATGACGGGCCGGAGGCAAGGGACTTGTGCGCTCGGCCAGCTCGTCCTCCAATGGTCCGAGCATCAGGGTCAGCGGCGTGCGGAATTCATGGCTGACATTCGAGAAGAACGCCGTTTTCGCGCGATCGATCTCCGCGAGGCCCTCGGCGCGCTTGCACTCCTCCTCAGAGGCCCGAGCGTTCGCGACCGCAGAGGTCACGGCGGCCGCCAGCAGGTCGTAGAAGGCACGATAGGTATCGTTGAGCGGTAGTCGCGTGCTCACCCCCGCGACGAACACCGCGACCGGGTGGTCGCACCCGGGCGGCGTGATGGGCAATGCCAGGGCCGTGTGTACGGTTTCAGGATAGGGTCCGCACGAGAAGGGTCCCAGCCGCCCTTCCAGATCGTCCAGCTGGCGAGACTCATTGGCGCGCACCACGTCGGCGAGACACCACGCGCTCTCCTCAGGATCGCCGAGGTCTACTCCAGGAATCATGACCTCCGTTGGCAAGGACGGTGTGCACGCCACGAGCCGGGCCTCTCGCCCGTTGTCGTTGAGGAGATAGAACAACGCGAACGGCACGTCCAACTCGAAGGCTGACAACGTGTCCGCGGCAAGCGTGAACGCCTCCTCGCTCGTCTTCGGTCTTCCGGCGCGGGCGGCAAGGTCTCGCAACGCGCGCGTGCGTCGCTCGCCCACCATCTTGGCGGTGGTCTCCGTGACGGGGTGGAATAGTCCACCCACGCCCCCGGTCTCGTCACGGATGGGGCTGAACGAGAAGGTGAAAAACGTTTCCTCGAGGTAGCCATGGCGGTCGAGGAACATGCGTTGGTTCTCGAGGTAGGACGTCTCGCCGGTGAGCGCGCGCTCGAAGGCGTCCCCAATGACCGGCCATGGCGACGCCCAGCACTCGCTGAAGTCCTGGCCCATGGAGCCAGGATGTTTCCCGCCGCAGATCGGCCAGTAGCCGTCGTTGTAGATCTGCACGTGCTGAGGACCCCAGGCGAGCGAGATCGGAAAGTTGGACGCGAGGCAAAGGCTGACGGTCGTTCGGAGGCTCTGGGGCCACGATGCGATCGGACCGAGCGGCGTGGTGCTCCAGTCTTTGGATCGCACGAGCCGGCCCATTTCCCCGCCGCCGACGAGCCAGTCTTCGGGGTGTCTCACTCGCGCACTCTCACCGCGAAGCGAGCGGTAGCTTGAGGGTCATCGTCAGGCGAACGAGATGGCCTGGCGCCTGCGGCAGCACTTCAGCCGCCCACATGACCTGTGAACGTCGCACGCGCACAGAGGAGCCTGCAAAGTACGCGGGCGTGGCATGGATCATCAACTCGACGACACCCGGAATGACGTCGGCCGTCGCGCTCGCCGTCGCCATGATCCCGCCGAGCACGGTGACGCGCCCGACGGTCACCTCTCCTTGCGCCGACAGGTAGTGCGCATCGACCACGTCGGAGAACGCGGTGTAGTACCCCAATCGCAGACGGGTATTCCTGATGCCTGAATAGGAGGCGCCGAGCATGAGGACGGTCGTGGCCGCGTTCGCCGCGCGCGCATACTGCCCCTGGGCCTCGATATGTACGTGGCGCACAATCGGCGCGGTGATAGTTCCGACAACGTGGACGTAGGCGAACCCGCCCGGTGTGAAACGGCCTGAGCCGAGACTCAGACGCCCTCCGTAGAACACATCGCGGCGGCGGGTCAACGCCTCCACCGTGCCGTACGTCCACCAGGCGCCCCCAAGCGACGTCGAGGTCCCGCCGAGGATGACGCTCGATCGCGACGACAGCGCGTGCAGCCATTGCACGTCGCCTCCTCCGCCCGCTAGCGCATCGCTCGAGACGGACACGCCGCTCACGTACACCACATCCGGTTCGCGCTCCTGAGCGACCGCGTCACGTTGAACGCCGACCAGGAAGAGCCCGACCAACAGCCATGTCTTCATCACATAGTCCTCCCTGCGTGCTCCAGCACGAACACCTTGTGCCACGACCAGCGCGTCAGCACCCGGGCGAACATCAGATCGAACGGGAGCGTCACGGCGGTGATGCCGAACAGCACGGGCACGGCGATGACGCAGGGCAGACGCCGATAGAACGGCAGGAACCACGTTTTCAACGGGAGCGGATCGACGCCCGTGGTCGCGATGCATCGCAGCCCGGCCCGTGCGAACACCTGCAGGTACACGGACTCTTGTCGAGCTAAGAACGCGTCGGTGTCGCAACGCCGGCGGGCCGACGAAGGCGCGGCCTCCAGCAGAATCAGGCGTCCGTCACGGGCGAGATGGGCGCGCATCGCGTTCACGGCGCGCTGCAGACGGTCTGGTTGCAGGATGTGTTGCAGCGTCGTGACGCACACGATGCGGTCGAACCGGCGGTCAAGCTTCAGATCCGCGGCGTCACCGACCAGGAACTCGCAGCGCCAGTCGACGCCCGCGGCGATCGCGCGACGCTGCGCTTCAGCGACCATCGCGGGCGCAAGGTCGACGGCCGTGACGCGGGCTCCGCCGGTCGCCAGTTGTCGGGTCCAGCGGCCGACGCCGCATCCGATCTCGAGCACCCTGGCGCCGCGCGGGACGCGAAGCCATGCCGCAAGCGCCCTCGCCTGCAAGAGATGAATGTGGACGTTGTAGAAGGCCGGCATGCCATATGAGCACACCGCCCGCAGGCCCCACCCGGACGCCGCGAACCGCTGCGCCCGCGCCTCCCAGTACCGGCTCGACGCGACTGTCGAAAGACTCGCCATCATTGCTCCTGCTGGACTACGGACTGATAGTGATCGTGATAGACGCGGCGCTTCC
>JAYVMG010000443.1:0-2885 GCA_043759095.1 Acidobacteriota bacterium
GATCGAAAGCCGGTCTGCAGCGCACCGCCGTACCCGCGGTTCCGTGCGTGGTGCACGACGCGCACGTGCGAATACGTCCGCGCCAGCTCGTCCACGATCTGCGGCGTCGCATCGGCGCTGCCGTCGTTGACGACGATCACTTCGTAATCCGGCGTCAGTTCAGAGGCGGCCTGGACGGCGCGAATCACCATGCTCGCGATGGTGCCGCTGTCGTTGTACGCCGGGAAGAAGACGCTCAGACCCGCAGGCTTTTCAGCGGGGGAAGCAGACATGTAAAAAGTCTCTAAACCATAGCACGAAAAGGGCTCAACGCACTGCGGGCCGCGCCGTTTTACGCGACGCGATGAGCCGCCACGGCGTGATCGCCGATTCCCACAGCACGGCCTTCGAGAGCTTGGATTCGCCCTGCTTCCGTTCGACGAACGTGATCGGGACTTCCGCGAACGTCAGGCCCGCCGTCGATGCCGCAAACAGCATCTCGACCAGGAACGAGTACCCCTCCGAGCCGGACTGATCGAGCGGCACGGACGCGAGTGCGGCGCGGCGCCAGCACCGGTAGCCGCTGGTGCAGTCGCTCGGGCTGAGGCGCGTGACGAGCCTGATGTACGCGTTCGCAAAGCGGCTGAGCCAGCGCCGCCGCAGCGGCCAGTTGACGACCGCGCCGCCCGGCACGTAGCGCGAGCCGATGACGACGTCCGCGTGATCGGTGGCAGCGATCAGATCGCGCAGATGCCGCGGGTCGTGCGACAGATCCGAGTCCATCTGGCAGATGACGTCCACCGGCCGATCGAGCACCGATCGAATGCCGTCAACGTACGAACGTCCCAGCCCGCGGCGCCCGGTCCGGTGCATCACGTCAATCCGTCCGGCATATTCGCGCGCGAGATCGTCGGCGAGCGCACCGGTGCCATCGGGCGAGTGGTCGTCCACCACCAGCACGCTGACTTCGGGATACTCCATCAGCGCCCTGACGAGCACCGGCAGGTTATCCCGTTCGTTGTACGTCGGCACGATCACCAGCGCCGTTCGCGTCATGAACGCCGCCCTTCGATGCGGAGCGAGGAGATCTGCTCGGAGACCAAACCCACCAGCAGGATGACGACGCTGGCGAGGATCAGCAGCACGGACGAGTTCGTCACGTGCGATTGTGTAACGATGGTCCAGCCGCCGTAGCCGGCGCCGAGGAGAAACGCGGTGGCGCTGATCGGCGCGAAGACTCGCATCGGGCTGAAGATGGTGATCACCTTCAGCAGGATCAGGAAAAAGTTGAAGCCGTCGGCGCCCAGATGAATCTTCGAGACGCCAACGCGTCGCGCGGCCTCAACAGGTTCGAAGCGCACGCTGTATCCCGCTCGCATGAACGCCAGCGTCGTCGTCGTCGGTGTGGAGAAGCCGTTGGGGAGGAGATGGATGAACTCGAGCAGGCGCTCGCGGCGCGCGGCGCGAAACCCCGACGTCAGATCCGGAATCGTGTGTTGGGTGAGGTAGCTGGCCAGGCTGTTCAGCGCGGCGTTGCCGAGACGCCGCGTGACGCTCGCCTGCGACCGGCTCGAGCGTGCGCCGACGACGAGATCGTACGCGGCGAGGTGCGAGACGAGCCGCGCGGCGTCGGCGGCTTGATGCTGGCCGTCAGCGTCAGCGATCAGGATGAAGGTCCCCGTCGCGTTGCGGATGCCGCTCTTGACGGCGGCGCCGTTGCCCTTGTTGTACGGGTGACGGATCACGCGCGCGCCGCCGGCGGCCGCCTGCGCACCGGTGTCGTCCGTTGACCCATCGTCGATCACGAGGATCTCGAGCCAGCGCGCTGCAGATGCCAGGTCGCGGACCACTGCCGCGATCGATGCGGCCTCGTTGAACGCCGGGATCACGATCGATGTCTGCGCGGCGTTAAGAGCGTCAGCCACGCGGCAAGCCCTCAGCCCTTAGCCCTAAGCCCTGCTCGGGTTCGGCAGTCAACCGATCCACCACGCCGTCCCAGGTGATCGCCTGTGCGCGCTCGTAGCCGGCGTCACCGAGCGACTGCGCCGTCCGCGGATCCGCTGCGAGCCGGCCGATCGCCGCGCCGAGCGCTTCGGGTGTGGGATCGGTGACGCATCCCGTGACGCCATCCTCCACGAATTCGAGCGGCCCCCCGGCGTCTGTGGTGGTGACGACGGCCTTGCGCGCGAGAAAGGCCTCGAGCGTGACGTAGCCGTAGTCCTCGTCAAACGGCGGAAAGACGACCGCGAGCGCGCCAGCGTAGAGGGCCACCAGTTGTTGATCCGTGACGCGGCCGGCCCACGTGACGCGATCGGCCACGCCAGCGCGCGCGGCCGTGCCTTCGAGCGGCTCGCGCAGCGGTCCGTCGCCGGCCACGATCAGGCGGAGGCGGCGATCGGTGTGTGCGAGCGCGCGGATGATCAGATCGACGCGCTTATTGCCTTCGAGGCGGCCGACCGACAGCACGTAATCGCCGAGCGGTCCCGTGGTCAGTTGTCCCGCAAGCGGCGGCGGATGGTAGAGCGCCTCGGCGGCGAGGCCGTTGTAGCGGGCGAGCCGCGCCGCAGTGTTGCGCGCGTTGGTGAAGAGCCGCGTCGATTCCGCGAGTACTTCGTTGTCGAGCGCGATGAGCCGATCGCGAAGGCGGACGTCGCTCTCCGTGTGCGCAAATTCGCTGTACGGCGTGTCGAAGAGATCGTAGATCGCGCGGTACTGATGGAACAGCCAGGTGACTTTGCGCGGGTGGCGCACGAAGTACGTCGGGAACTTGGTGGCGATGACCAGGTCGATCCGCTCACCGTTGGATTCCGACAAGTCGACGAGCCGCCACGCGGCTGCCTGCGCGAGCAGTTCGTCCTTCGGATACCACTTGAACGGGACCGACACTTTTTCCGCGCGGTATCCAC
>JAYVMG010000444.1:0-7659 GCA_043759095.1 Acidobacteriota bacterium
TCCCTTCGCGATCTCCTGACCTCATTCAGTTCTTCCGATCCGACGCCGGGCGGCGGATCCGCGGCCGCGCTCGCCTCGGCGGTCGGCGCGTCGCTGCTGCTGATGGTGGCGGGGCTGCCGAAAACACGAACGGGATCAGACGAGGAGCGCGCGGCGCTGACGAGGGCAGCTGGTGAGCTGGCCGGGATCCGCGCGCAGCTGACCGACGCCATCGACGCAGACACGGCTGCGTACGATCAGGTCGTGGCCGCGTACACACTGCCGAAGGCATCACCGGATGAACAGGGCGCGCGCAAGGCGGCAATTCAACTCGCGCTGCGCGCGGCGACCGAGGCGCCGCTCGGCGTCATGCGGCTTTCGGCTCTCGCGCTCGATCAGGCGCTGGCGATCGCCGCGTCCGGTCACCGTGCGGCCGCCAGCGACGTCGGCGTCGCGGTCGCGCTGCTGCGCGCGGGCGCTCGAGGGGCGCGGCTGAATGTGGAGATCAACATCGGCAGCATCGCCGATGCGTCCTACGCGAGCGGGGTGGCCGCGGACGTGACTCGATTGTCTGAGGCAGCGATGCACACTGCCGACGCTGCTGACGCGCTACTTCGGGATGCCTAGATCCTCGGCTCGCTGCGCGTCACGGTGAACGTGTCGATGCTCAACGAAAACGGCCAGGGATAGCTGAAGCCTGGCGCGAGATCGACGACTCGCGTGTAGGACAGCGCGATGCTGGTGTGTTTGGCCTGATGCGTGACGGAGAGGTCCGCCGCTGCCAACGGGATTTCGAACTGAAGCGCCGAATCAAGAATCCGCTGGCGCAGATCCTCGTCCGTCGCATCCCCGCGATATTGCGCGGCGTACTGCACCGCGTCCTTGAACTTGAAATGTGGAGAGTAGGCGCCAAAGAGGTGCCATGTCGCGTTGGCCACGAGCGCGACGAGCGCGAGCTTGATGACGGTCTTGATCGTTTGCAATTTCCTAGTGGATCTGGTGGAGCATCCGATCCCAGCGGGTGCGCGTGAAGAAGTGCGCGAACACCGACACCAGACCCTTCACCGTCGCGCCCGCACTCTCGTCCTGGTAGTCCTCGCGCTCCGCCTCATACGACCAGTAGATCACCAGCGCCTTGCCCTTGATGTAATCGCGACGCAGGAATCCCCAGTAGCGGCTGTCGGCGGAGTTGTCGCGGTTGTCGCCCATCATGAAGTACTGATCGGCGGGAACCGTCACCGGGCCGTACCGCTCGCGGACGTCGAACGACGTCACCTCTCGTGAGTCCTCGCCGGACCGCGGCGGTTCGAGGAAATGCACGTACGGCTCGTCGAGCGGCTGGCCGTTGATGTAGACCTTCTTCTCGCGCAGCTCCACCGTCTCGCCCGGCAGGCCGATGACGCGCTTGATGAAATCGCGATCCGGCTCCTCGGGATACTTGAAGACGATGACGTCGCGGCGTTTGATCGTGCCGATCGGCAGCAGCGCGCGCTCGATCCCCGTCGCGGTGGGACCGAATACGAACTTGTTGACCAGCAGGTGATCGCCGATCAGCAGGTTGTTCTCCATCGATCCTGTCGGGATCTTGAACGCCTGCACGACGAACGTGCGGATGAACAGCGCCAGGATCACCGCGATGACGATCGACTCGAAGTACTCGCGAACCGTCGACTTGGTGAAGTCTGCAGCCATTAGCCCTCAGCCCTCAGCCATGGTGCGTTACTCACTGTCCGTCCCCATCTTGAGCACAGCCAGAAACGCTTCCTGCGGGATCTGCACGCGGCCGACCTGCTTCATGCGCTTCTTGCCTTCCTTCTGCTTTTCGAGCAGCTTGCGCTTGCGCGAGATGTCGCCGCCGTAGCACTTGGCGAGCACGTTCTTGCGCAGCGCCTTCACCGACTCGCGCGCGATGACGCGCCCGCCGATCGCCGCC
This sequence comes from Acidobacteriota bacterium, assembly GCA_043759095.1. Classification (GTDB taxonomy): domain Bacteria; phylum Acidobacteriota; class Vicinamibacteria; order Vicinamibacterales; family CAVVIG01; genus CAVQFC01. Next base: position 1,913 of record JAYVMG010000444.1, read on the forward strand.
TGAATCGCGATCTCGAACATCTGGCGCGGAATCAGTTCGCGCATCTTCGCGGCCAGCGCCCGTCCGCGCTCGTAGGCCATGTCGGTATGCACGATGATCGACAGCGCATCGACAGGATCGCCGTTCACCAGAATGTCCAGTTTCACCAGCGGCGACGGCCAGTAGCCGGTGACATGGTAATCGAGTGACGCGTAGCCGCGCGAGATGGTCTTCAGCCTGTCGTAAAAGTCGAGAACGACTTCGTTGAACGGCAGGTCGTAGGTGACCAACACGCGGTCCGACGCGAGATACTCGAGCGCCTTCTGGATGCCGCGCTTGTCCTGACACAACTTCAGGATGCCGCCGACATGCTCGGCCGGCGTCAGGATCATCGCGGTAATGACCGGCTCCTCGATGACGTCGATGAGGCCCGCATCCGGCAACTTCGCCGGGCTGTCGATTTCCTTCACGGCGCCGTCGGTCAGCGTCACCCGGTACAACACGCCCGGCGCCGTCGTCACCAGGTCCATGTTGAATTCGCGTTCGAGCCGCTCCTGCACGATCTCCATGTGCAGCAGCCCGAGGAACCCGCAGCGGAACCCGAAGCCGAGCGCGAGCGACGTCTCCGGCTCGTAGAAGAACGAGGCGTCGTTCAGGCGCAGCTTTTCGAGCGCGTCGCGCAGCAGCGGGTACTCGTGGCCTTCGACCGGATAGAAGCCGGCGAACACCATCGGCTTCAGCGGCTTGAATCCGGGGAACGGCTCCACCGCCTGACGCGAGGTCTCGGTGACGGTGTCGCCAATCTTCGCGTCGCTGATCTTCTTGATGTTGGCGACGAGGAATCCGACCTCGCCGACCCCGAGTTGGTCGACCGGCACCGCTTTCGGCGTGAAGATGCCGACCTGCAGTGACTCGTAGTCCTGCCCCTCCGCCATCAGCCGGATCTTCATTCCCGGCTTCAACACGCCATCGATCACGCGCACGACGATGACGACGCCGCGGTAGGGGTCGTACCAGGAGTCGAAGATCAACGCTTTCAGCGGCGCGTCCTGAATGCCGGCGGGCGGCGGCAGCCGCGCGACGATCGCCTCGAGGATCTCGGGGACGCCGGTCCCGGCCTTCGCGCTCGCGAGCAGCGCGTGGTCACCGTCGAGGCCGATGATGTCGGTGATCTGGCGGCGCGCCTCTTCCGGCTGCGCGCTCGGCAGATCGATCTTGTTGATCACCGGGATGATCTCGAGGTTGTTCTCGACCGCGAGGTAGGCGTTCGCCAGCGTCTGCGCTTCGACGCCCTGCGACGCATCGACGATCAGCAGCGCACCTTCGCACGCGGCGAGCGACCGGGTCACTTCGTACGAAAAGTCGACGTGCCCAGGCGTGTCGATGAGGTTGAGGACGTATTTCTGACCGTCGTTCGCGGTGTAGTGCAGGCAGACCGGATGCGCCTTGATCGTGATGCCGCGCTCGCGTTCCAGATCCATCGCGTCCAGGACCTGCGCTTCCATCTCGCGCGCCTGCAGGGCGCCGGTGATTTCGAGGAAGCGGTCCGCGAGCGTCGACTTGCCGTGGTCGATGTGCGCGATGACCGAAAAATTTCGGATGTGTTGCGGATCCACTATCTGGCGTCGAGCGGTTGATACCGCTGCGGATACTCCGGACCGATGTACTCCGCGCGCGGGCGAATCAGACGATTGTTCGCGAACTGCTCGAGCACGTGCGCCGTCCAGCCCGACACGCGGCTGACTGCGAAGATCGGCGTGAACAGGTCGATGTCGATGCCCAGCGCGTGATACGTCGTGGCCGAATAGAAATCGACGTTCGGGTTCAGCTTTTTTTCTGTTTTGACGAGCGCTTCGATCCGCTGCGACATCTCGAACCACATCGGCTCGCCGGCTCGCTGGCCGAGGTCACGCGACATCTGCCGCAGGTGCGTCGCGCGCGGATCTTCGGTGTGATAGACGCGGTGGCCGAAGCCGGGAATTTTTTCCTTGCGCGCGAGCTTGGCGCGCACGACTGCTTCCGCCTTCTCGACCGGGCCGTCTTTGCCGATTTCCAGCAGCAACCGCATGACATCGGCGTTGGCGCCGCCGTGCAGCGGCCCCTTCAGCGCGCCGATGGCGCCGACAATCGTCGAGTGGATGTCGGTGAGCGTGGCCGCGGCGACGCGCGCCGCAAACGTGGACGCGTTCAGCTCGTGATCGGCGTGCAGGGTCAGTGCGACGTCGAACGCGTGCGTCGCCAGCCCGCTCGGCCGTTCGCCGGTGAGCATGTAAAGGAAGTTCGCCGCGTGGCCGAGCACCGGGTCCGGCTCGATCGGGCCCAGCCCCTTGCTCATCCGCCCCATCGTGGCGACGAGCGAGCTGAGTTGCGAAGTCAGCCGTACCGCCTTGCGATAGTTGGCCTGCGCGGAATGGTCGTTGGCGTCCTGGTCGTAGTGGCCGAGCGCGGACGTCAGCGTCCGCAGCAGGTCCATGCTGTTGCCGGCCGGCAGAGCACGGAGAAGGCGCAGCACCCCTTCGGGCAGCGCCCGCGCGGCGACCAGTTGCGACTGCAGATCGCCGAGTTCAGCGCGCGTCGGCAGACGCCGGTGCCAGAGGAGATAACAGACTTCCTCGAACGTCGCGTGCCGCGCCAGATCGTGGATGTCGTACCCGCAGTACGCCAGCACGCCATGATCGCCGTCGAGATAGCAGATGGCAGACGAACAGGCGACGGTGTCTTCAAGCCCGGCTTTGGGCTTCTCGGCCGTGGACATAACACGCAATCATACCGCGCCCGCTGCTAGCGCGCCGATCCGGGGCGTGGCTTGTACACGATCCCGATGATGACCCCGATGACGAGCCATTCCACGAACCCGGCGGCCGCGATCATGAGTGACAGTTGTCCGCCGATATTGAGCACCGCGTAGTTCACGCTGGCAAACGCGAACACGACGAACACGCCGAGCAGGAATCCGAAGCGGCCGCCTTCGGCCACGCCGCTTCCGCCTTCGTAGCCTTTCGCATAGACGATCGCCGCGGCGACAATCGCGATAAGCAACCCGCCGAACATGAGCGGCAGGAACGCCTGACCGGCCTCGTTCGACCGATAGACGCCAGGATATTTGCCAAACTCCGGGGCCAGCAGCATGCCGTAGACGAGAAATCCGTAGCAGGCTTCGAAGACAGTGGCCGCGACCGCGGCAAGGGCAAGGCGAGCGTAATTCATGCGGCCTCCTCGAAAGGGATGCCGATGAGTCTAGTGGATTCGTCTCGACGTGGGAACGGCTGGGTCGAGCGGCGGCACGAGGGCGTCGATCGGCGCGCCCTGCGGCCCTGACTGCGCGTAGCGGAGGAACATCTGGCCCCACACGGTCGTCTCGCACCATCGCTCGAACACCTTGCGGTCGATGAGCGGCCAGCGGTAGAAGTCGTGGTACACGTCGCTGGCCAGAATGAACCCGTTGACGAGCGGCGTGTGGAAGAACAGTTTCTGAAAACGCTTGAGCGGACCGAACCAGATCAGGTCGCCGCCGCCGATGCGCACCAGGTTCTTGCCGACGTGAAATTTCCAGTTCTCCTGCGCCGCATCCACGTCGCCGACGATCTCGATGTCGCGCGGATCGCCCGTGCCGAGGCCGTCCTCGTGCGCCAGGCGGATGTAGTCGAGCGTCATCGGATCGAAGCCCATCATCTTCGCCGACACCGCGTCGATCGCCACCTGATCCGCTGACGCCAGCATCACGTTCTTCACCACCGGGAACATCGTCCGCGGCCCGGGGCCGTTGCCGGCGGTGGTGCCGTCCATGATCGCGAACAGACCTGAGTGGATCTCTTTCTGGATCGCCAGGAGATCGACCAGCGTCTCGTGGATCCACGAATGCGTGTAGTGCCGGCGCGTGTTCAGCAGCCCGCCGAACGCGTTCTTCATCGCCCCCGTCGTCGTTGTGTAGATGTGGCACTTCGTCGTCGGCAGGTGGACGATGTTCTTGTCGAAGAAGTAGTCGGGGATGTGGATCCCCTCCGGGAAGATGCGGCTGAGGACGCGCATACGCGCCTTCGGCTCGTAGCGCACCCACGTCATGTCGCCGTCCTTGAAGTTGTAGAGGACGGGAATTTGGTATTTCTTGAAAATCGGAATGTAGTGGTTGAGATCCTCACCCTTGAACGCGTTGGTGACGACCGTCTTGTTCTGCACGCAGACCTGGTCGGCGTAGCCGCGGCGCGCGAGCGCCTGAATCGTCCCTTCGAGCTGCCACGGTGTGGTGTTCGCCGCGGGGAACGGAAAGTGCCAGGAGATGTTGTCTTTGAGAATCGTCGTCTTGCCTGGCGCGAGCGCGGCGGAGACGCCGGCGAGGCCGATGAGACGATCGATGTCGGGGAGAATCGTGTCGGGCGTGACGCGGAGAACGGCGACCTGTGACTTGGCCATCTACTTCTAAGTTCTGACCTTCTAACTTCTAACTTCTAACTTCTGACTTCCAAGGCCAACGGCCGAGGACGCGTACTGCTGCACGATCGAGAGCAGCCCGGTGTAGAGGAACCCGACCTGGAAGAGGACCAGGAACGGCACGGTCGCGTAGATCCCGTTGGCCAGCGCGTAGAACACCGTCCACGTGAAGTAGAGGCCGAGCGCCAACTCCACGAGCGGCTGCACGGCGACCGTCTGGCGGTACTTCTTTCCCACCCACTCGTCGCTGTCGCCTTCGATGTGATATTTCGGCGTGCGGTTGAACTCGCTCTGCTTGTTGAAGAGCGCCTCGAACACCGCGCGCGTGTTGTTCACCGACAGCCCGATGCCCACCGACATCAGGAACGGGACGTACTTCAACCGCGCGACCCAGTCCTTGTGCAGCTCGCGCTGACAGACCATGTAGAAGTTGCAGAAGGAGAACGTCGCGGCAAAGAACAGCGGCACGTCGATGAGGATCATCTCGTACCAGCCCATGTTGTAGCGGATCACCATCGACGGAAACATCAGGATGCTCAACAGGCACATCAGGATGTAGTTGAAGTTCGCCGTCAGGTGGAAGAACGCCTCGGCCTTCACGCCGAACGGCAGATCCGATTTCAGGATCCGCGGCAGCAGCTTCCGGCACGTCTGGATCGAGCCTTTGGCCCAGCGATGCTGCTGTGATTTGAACGCATTCATCTCGACCGGCACTTCGGCCGGCGCGATCAGGCCGGGCACGAACACGAACTGCCAGCCCGCGAGCTGCGCGCGATAGCTGAGATCGAGATCTTCAGTCAGCGTGTCGTGCTGCCAGCCACCCGCCTCGTCGATCGCCGTCCGGCGCCAGACGCCGGCGGTGCCGTTGAAGTTGAAGAAGCGCCCGCCGCGATTGCGTCCGCCGTGCTCGAGAATGAAATGGCCGTCGAGCAGGATGGCCTGAATCTTCGTCAACAGCGAGTAGTCCTGGTTGATGTGGCCCCAGCGCGCCTGCACCATCCCGACCTTCGGATCGCGGAAGTGCGGAATCAGTCTGGTCAAGAAGTCCGACGTCGGGATGAAGTCCGCGTCGAAGATGCCGACAAACTCGCCGCGCGCGACTTTCAGCCCCGCCTCGAGCGCGCCCGCTTTGTAGCCGGTGCGATCCTCGCGATGGATGTACTTGATGTCGATGCCCTGCGCGGCAAAGCGCCGCACCGCGAGATCCGCAATGCTGCGCGTCTCGTCCGTCGAATCGTCGAGCACCTGAATTTCAAACAGCTCGCGCGGGTAGTCGATCGCGCAGACCGCTTCGATCAGGCGATCGGCGACATACATCTCGTTGTAGAGCGGCAGTTGAA
>JAYVMG010000445.1:0-7650 GCA_043759095.1 Acidobacteriota bacterium
CAACATGCCGCTTCTGCCAGTAACCGACGAACGCATCATGCTGAAGCACGGCGCCGGCGGTCGCGCCATGCGCCGGCTCATTCACGACGCGGTGCTCGACGCGTTTCACACCGACGTCGAACCCGCCGGGGTCATCGGCCTGTCGGCGCTCGACGATGGCGCCGCGATTCGGATCGGCGATCGCTGGCTCGTGCTGACCACCGACTCCCACGTCATCCAGCCTCCATTCTTTCCAGGCGGCGACATCGGTCGGCTCGCGATCTGCGGCACCGTCAATGACCTGGCGATGATGGGCGCAACCGAGGTGCTTGGGCTGACCTGCAGCGTGATCATCGAGGAGGGCTTTCCGCGCCGCGATCTGGACCGCATCCTCGCGTCGATGCGCGCGGCCTGCCAGGAGGCCGGAGCCACAGTGGTGACCGGCGATACGAAGGTGATGGGCAAGGGTGAGATCGACGGCATCGTGATCAACACGGCAGGTATCGGGATGACGGCGCACGTGATCACCGATCGCGGTCTGTCGCCGGGCGACCGGATTCTTGTCACGGGCACACTCGGCGATCACGGCATGGCCGTGATGGCGACGCGTCACGGCCTTGCGCTCGATGCGGCGCTCGTGTCCGACGTCGCGCCGATCAACGGACTGATCCGCGCGGCGATCAACGTGGACCCTGGCGCGATCACGGCGATGAAAGATCCGACCCGCGGCGGCGTCGCCGGCGTGCTGCACGAAATGGCCGCGAAGGGTCGCGTCGGTATTGTGATCGACGAATCCGCGGTGCCGGTGCGGCGCGAAACGCGCGGCGTGTCGGAACTGGTCGGCATCGATCCACTGCTCGTGGCCAACGAGGGAAAAGCGGTGATGGCTGTGCGCGCCGACGCGGCCGAGTGCGTGCTCGCCGCCCTGCGCGCCCATCCGCTAGGGATCGACGCCGCGATCATCGGCGTCTGCGTCGCCGACCACCCGGGTCTCGTCGTACTGGACACGGGCTTCGGCCGACGGCTGCTTACTGAGCCTGACGGTGAACTGCTGCCACGGATATGTTGAAACCGCTCCGCGTGGCTGTGTTGTGTTCGCATCGTGCCCCTGGCCTGTTGCACCTGCTGAACGCCGACGCCGATCGCGGGCGCACGTTCGAGATCGTCTGCTGCGTGACGAGCGAGTCCACGTTTGCGGAAGAAGTGCGCGTCGAACGTCGCGGTGTGCCGACGCGCCTGCACGGCATTCGCGCGTTCTACGACGCTCGCCAGGCTCCGCTGGGGCGGGCTCCGCAGGTGCGCACCGCATTCGACGCGACGACCGTGGAGATGTTGAAGGCGTTCATGCCCGACATGGTCGTGCTGGCCGGCTACCTGTATCTCCTGTCCGATCCGATGCTGTCGGCATTTCGCAACCGGATCCTCAACCTCCATTTCGCCGACCTGACGTTGCGGACTCCTGGCGGGGCGCCGGGATTCCCGGGCATTCGCGCGGTGCGCGACGCGCTGACCGCCGGCTGCTCGGAGACGCGCGCAACGGTGCATTTGGTCGACGCCGCCGTGGACGCCGGCCCGCCGCTCGTGCGGTCGTGGGCGTTTCCGGTGTCGCCGATGGTTGACGAGGCGCAGACGTGGACCGCCACCGACATGCTGCGTGCCTACGCGTTCGCCCACGAGCAATGGATGATGCGTTCGTGCGCCGGCCCGATGTGGTCCGCGGCGCTTCAACTGGTGACCGGGCGCAGGGTCGATCTCGACGCGTTGGCTGGGCGTGACCGCGAAGACGTCGCGCCGTGGGAACTCAGCCGCTGCGGCGCGCTGATGCCGCCGCTGACCCAGAAGTACGCATGTGTGAGGTAGCCCGATGACGAACATCCATGTCAGCAGGCGCGGGGCGGTCGGCGCCATCACCATCGACCGGCCGGCACGGTTCAACTCGCTCGACGTCACCACCGCGCAGGATTTCCGGCGCGCCGGATTGCAGTGTGCCCGCGACCCCGGTATTCGCACCGTCGTGCTCCGCGGACTGCCGACGATGTTCTGCAGCGGCGCCGATCTCAAGTTCATCCGCGATGGTGGTGATGGGGGCGAGGGCGGCGATCCCGGCTATCTGGCGCCCGGCGCGATGCGTGGCGGCTACGGCGAGCGCTTCAAGCAGATCCTCGAATACATCCACAGCACGATCTCAGAGATCCGGCGGGCTCCGAAACCGTTCATCGCCGCGGTCGACGGCGTGGCCGCGGCCGGCGGGTTCGGCATCGCGATGTCGTGCGATCTCGTGATCGCTTCCACCCGCGCCAGCTTCGAGTGGGCGTATCCGAAGACGGGGCTCACCGGCGCGGAGAGCTCGACGTTCTTTCTGCCGCGACTGATCGGCCTGCGCCGATCGATGGAGTTGATGCTGCTCAACCCGCGGCTAAGCGCGACGCAGGCGCTCGACTACGGGCTGATCACCGCCGTTCATGACGTTGACCGCTTCGATGCCGCAGTCGACGGCGTGGCCGATCAGCTGGCCGCCGGGCCGCCGCGCGCGTTCGGGATTGCGAAGGAACTCCTGAACCAGGCGGCGGGATTCGATCAGCTCGACGCGCACCTGGACCGCGAGATCCAGGAACTGGCGAGGGTGGCGGACGGCCCGGAGTTCACGCAAGGGCTGACGGCGTTTTTCGAGAAGCGCGCGGCGACGTTCACGTGAGGCTTGAGACTTGAGACTTGAGACTTGAGACTTGAGACTTGAGACTTGAGACTTGATCGATGCATGAGTACAGCATCATCCAGGCGCTCTTCGACCAGATCCGCGACACCGCGCGCGCGCGGGGAGCGGTGGCCGTGCATCGCGTGACGATCCAGATCGGTGAGATTGCGGGCGTCGAGGTGGAGCTCCTGCGAACCGCCTACGACCTGTTTCGCGAGCGGACGATGTGCGAACACGCACCGCTTGAAGTGGAGGCCGTGGCCGTCCGATGGACATGCCCTGATGGACACGGCGACATCACACGTGGGCATGCGCTGGTCTGTTCCGTATGTGCCCGTCCGGCGCGCCTCGCGGCCGGCGACGAAATCGTGTTGAAACAACTCGAACTAGAGGTGCCGTGATGTGTCAAGCCTGTGGATGCGGAGACACCAACATCGTTCCGGTCTCGTTGAACGAGCGAATCCTGGCGGCCAACGACCGCGCCGCACGCCACAACCGTGAGCATTTTCGCGACCGGCACGTGAGCGCGATCAACCTGATGGGATCGCCCGGTGCGGGCAAGACTGCCGTGCTCGAGGCGACCGCGCGGATGCTCGGGCCTGGTGCCAGGGTCGGTGTGCTGGCCGGTGACCTCGCCACCGACAACGACGCGCAGCGGATCCGGACGGCCGGAATGGTCGCCGAGTCGATCACGACCGGGACCGCCTGCCATCTCGACGCGGAAATGATTCACAAGGGCTTGCACCGCATGCCTGAATGGCGGACATTCGACTACCTCTTCATCGAGAACGTCGGCAACCTGGTCTGTCCGGCGGTGTACGACCTGGGACAGGACGTCAACGTGGTCGCGCTGTCGGTCACGGAAGGTGAGGACAAGCCGCTCAAGTATCCGACGATGTTCCAGAAGGCGGATCTGGTGCTGCTCACCAAGATCGATCTGTTGCCGCATCTGCCGGACGTCCGGATCGAGACGATCCGGGAGAACCTGTCGATCGTGATGCCGGCGCCGCACATGTTGTCCGTGTCGGCGAGAACGGGTGAGGGCATCGACCGGTGGGTGCACTGGCTCAGGGGGCTGCGCGTGCCGCGCCCGTCCGAGCGCGTCATCGTCGGGGCGCTGTGATGACCGGCCTGACGCTGGCGCCGGTCGTCGCGGCCGCGAGCCCGGCCGCGCATGACGCCGTGGATGCTGTTTCTGGTGCTCTGCGCCGATCCGTGTGTGGCCGTGATTCCGCTGATGTTCGCGGCGGCGCCGCTCGGGTGGGCGAGTACGCTCGCGGTCGTCGCGGCGTACGAACTGGCCACGATCGGCACGATGGTAGCGCTCGTGCTGCCGACCCGGGCCGTCGCGGCCTCGGTGCGCGGCCGGTGGGCCGATCGGTACGGCGACGCACTGGCCGGCGGCGTCATTGCCGGCGTCGGGATCGCTGTCGTCAGCTTGGGATTGTAAGGGTCATATGCGGAACCCGTTTCGGCGGGATCTGATTCTGTTGCACGCGCCGGCGTTTTACGACTTCCGCGCCCGCCCGGCATTTCTCGGCCCGGTGGCGGACGCGGTGCCGTCCACAGCGATCTTCGAGATGTATCCCGTCGGCCTGACGAGCATCGCCTCGTATCTGGAGCGCAATTCCTACAACGTCGAGATTGTCAACGTCGCCTATCGCATGCTTCGCGATCCGGCGTACGACGTCGACGCGCACCTACGGCGCATGTCCGCCCCCATCTTCGGTATCGACCTCCACTGGCTGCCGCACGTGCAGGGCGCGCTCGCGCTGGCGGAGCGCGTGAAGGCGCTGCATCCGGAGAGCCGCATCCTGATGGGCGGCCTTTCGGCGAGCTACTACCACGACGAACTGATTCGGTACCCGTTCGTCGACTTCGTGATGCGCGGCGATTCCACCGAGGAACCGGTACGCCAATTGTTGCAATCACGGGCTGAGCAATCTTGTGCCGCATCTCGAATGGCGGCGCTATCCGATCACGCTGCTGCTCACCGCGCGCGGATGCACGCAGGACTGCGCGGTCTGCGGCGGATCGCGGTCGGCCTACCGGCGGATTTGCCATCGCGACAGGCCGGCGTTCCGCTCGCCGGAGAAACTCGCGGAGGATGTGCGGACGATCGGCAGCTTCTCGCGCGCGCCGATCTTCATGGTTCACGATCCGCGGATGGGCGGCATGGCGCGTGCTGAGCGGCTGTTCGGTCTGCTCGAAGCGATTCACCCGGCCAACAAGATCATTTTCGAGCTGTACTCACCAGCCGGGGATCCATTTTTCGACCTCGTGCGGCGCAGCCTGCCGGCCTGGAGCGTCGAGATGACGCTCGAAGCGCCCGACGAAGCGCAGCGCCGGCGCAACGGAAAATTCGCATGCTCGAACGAACTGGTGGAGGCAACCATTGCCAGTGCGCTCGCGCACGGATGCCGCAGGGTCGACGTCTTCTTCATGGTCGGTCTTCCGCACCAGACCCACGCCGATGCGCTGTGCATCGCCGGCTACTGCGAGCATCTGCTCCAGCGATTCGGCGCCGAAGGACGTCTGCGTCCGTACGTGGCGCCGCTCGCGCCGTTTCTCGATCCTGGAAGCCGTGCATTCGAGCATCCGGATCTGGGCGTGTCGCTCTTCTGCCGCACCCTCGAGGATCATCGCTGCTGGGGACGCTGGCGGCGGGCCTGGCGATCGAAGTCGGCCGCACGATCGCCAGGATGGCGGGCCGTTACGACGGCGCCGTCAAGCCGGGCCCGTGCGTCCCACTTTGATCTGCGCATCCACAATGCGGCATCCGTGGCTGTCGGGAAGGACGATGATGGGGTTCAGGTCGAGCGAACGGCTGCAACTGTACCGCGGCGCGTCGCCGTTTGTTGCCAGTCGCGCCGTCGGCTCCAGTTGGAGTTATGCCGCCGCTTCGGTTGGCACCACCCAACCCGGAAACACCAGAACACCGGGATGGCACTTGAGCGCGCGTGCGAGCATCTTCGCCCGCTCTACGCCAAGGCGTACCCGATCGTTCTCAATGGCCGAGATCGTAGCCTGGGAGATACCGGTGCGCTGCGCCAGTTCGTTTTGGCTCAACCCCTGGAGTTCGCGGATGATGCGTACCGACTCGCCAACCGATACGGACACGCGCTTTCGCGCCGGACGATAGTTCTTCATTTAGTGCCTCCGGTAGTCGTGGGGCGTCACCGACTCGATGTAGTACGTGAGGCGCTCCGGCACCACGCGGTAAATGATGCGCCATTGATCGCCCAGTCGAGATGACCGGGACCCCTGCCACTTTCCGGCTAAGGTTTCGTCGTGGAACCCGTTGATCAGTCGAATGCCCGGTGGCCCCGACAATCGGGCGATATCCTTCCACTTTTCGTACCGCTTGCGGACCTCGCGCGGTGCCTTGGCCAGCTGCCGGTCCAGCCGACGGTGTTCCAAGAGCTCCCACATGACTCAAGTGTGCACATGTCATCTTTGGGATGTCAAGTTCGTTGCACCGTTCAAGCGGCATAGCGGCAGGCATCAGCCGCGGCGCCCCACGATTCTCGGCGCCGTCGGCTGCAAGCCGTGTTAGACCGCGTGGCGATTCGTCGCGTGGCTCGCTACGACCGCTCCTGCCATCGCGATTCATGTTGCCGCCCGTGAATGGCCAACACGACGATTTCGTCGCTCGTTGGTCGAAAATAGATCGCATAGGGAAATCGCGACATCACCGCGCGACGCGTGTCACCGTGGACCCGCTGAAACAAGAAGGGATTGCCGACGATTCTCGCGACCAGCGTTTCGACGGCTTGGCCGAACTCGCGGCCCAAACCCGCACGACGCGATTCGTACCACGCGTGTACGGCAACGGCATCGCCCTCGGCCTGAGGCCGGAAGACAACTTCCCGCGGCACCCGTTACCCCAACAACTTGGCCCGAACGTCGGCCCAAGGAACGGCGGACTCGGGGTTGGCCACGTGTTCGGCCCATCGCCGATCGAGCTCGTCTCCCTGTGCGTCGGTCAGCTCCAGTTCGGCATCTCGCTCAAGGTCGGTGAGACTGTCCCACAAGGCCATCGCGAGATCGGCCCGATCGCCCGCCGGAAGTTTGAGAAGGTCACTTAGTGGACTGGCCATATCGGGATGGTCGCATGTACCAGGCGTTTGGGCAATGCCGACTTCGGAATAGAAGATGCCGTTCATGCAGCGGTCATATCAACGTCAGCGCTCACCAGCGGCCGCTCACGATTCGCGCGGCCGTCTGGTGCAGCGCATGTTAGCCTGCGTCGCTATTCGGCGAACATCTCTTGCAGCCCGCCCAATACATCCGTCATCGTGTCGGGGGCGAGCGCACCGAGTCGTTTTACGAGGCGTTCTTGGTCCACGGTGCGGAGCTGATCCAGCGCCACGAATCCGGAGCGGCTCTGAAAACGGCATCGAATGCGCCACGGATAAGCCTTACCGCCAGTGGTCATCGGCGCCACAACGGCGGTGCGCAAGTGCGCGTTGAGTTCGTCGGGAGAAACGACGACGCATGGTCGAGTCTTCTTGATTTCGCTCCCACGCGTTGGGTCGAGCCGCACCAGATGCACGTCCCCGCGAGTCATCACCACTTCCAGTCCGTCCGGTCGAAGCGCGTCGGCGGCACCGCGTCCAGCATCGCGTCGTCGCCCCGTTCGCGCATCACCCGCGCGGCCGCCGCCCACCCTTCGCGTGCCCGCTTCGCCGCACTGACGACGAGCCGGCCAGGTTCCGCGCGCAGTTCCACTTCGTCCGGCAGATCGGCCTGATCGAGCAGCAGTTTGGGCACGCGAATGCCGCGGGAGTTCCCAATGCGAACGATTCGGGTCGTGGCAACCATGTGCTTACAGTGTAGTCACGTCCCTTGGATCTGGCAAGACCTTCGGTCAGCAGGCTAACTTGTAGTAGCTCCCGGGCAGACGCCTTCGCGGGCTACTTCGCCAAAGCGATCACGAGTTCTATCGCACCAAGGCGTAGAGAATGCAGGGATTT
>JAYVMG010000446.1:0-2873 GCA_043759095.1 Acidobacteriota bacterium
TCAAATGGCTTTAAGCGAAATGGCGCCTGGCGGGAGCGGGAGCGAACTCGGGTCCACGTCGCCTTTGACCGGCGGCAGATCCTGATACATGAAGTCCCACTTCCACCGTTCAGACGGATTCGACGCCTGCAGCCAGTGCTTGGCCTCGAGCGGCTTGTTGAACGCCAGCTTCGTCAGCCCCTCCAGCTCCGTGACTGTGGAGAAATGGCCGGCGATATCGGCGCGAACGTCAGCTGCCGTTTTGTACGTGAACGGCACACCGAGTGCCGCGGCGAGAGTCACGAGAATCTGCCAGTCTTCCTGCGCCTCACCGGGCACGGGAATCGCGCGAGACGTGGCTTGCAGCCGTCCATGCTGATTCGTATAGGACGCTTCCTTCTCCACATACGATGCGCCCGGCAGCACGAAGTCGGCCGCGCGCGCCAGGTCTGTCATCAGCACGCCTTGCACAATCAGCAGTCCGAACGCGCCGCTCTTGCGCGCGTCGACGATCCACTGCGTGTCGCCAATCGAACCGTCTGGGCCCGGATCGAACACGTAGAGCGCCGACACGTGTCCGTCCGCCACAGCCTGGCGCAGCGTCGAGATGTCCGCTTCGCGAACGTCTTCTCCCGGTGTTCCTGGCGCGAGGCCGAGCATGCGCGCGCCGTTGACGTTCGGCGCGTCAACCGCCGGCACCTTGAACGTACTGCCAGCCGGCTGCGACTTCTCGCGATACCGCCAGGTGACGCTGATCGCCTTGGGGCCCGTCTCGCCCAGCAATGCCTGCGTGAGCCGCTTGAACAGGAACAACTCTTCGTGCGACGCGTGCGCCGACAACAGGAAACGCACGCCGTCAGCGTTCGAGGAACCAGCCGCGGCCAGGCGATCGCTCAGCTTCGCGAGCGCGTCGTGCCACGACACCGGCTGCTGCGTATCGGAGATCATCGCCAGCGGCTTCACGATCCGGTCGTCGCCTTCGATCCAGTGGTACTCGAAGCGGCCGATGTCGCACATCCAGTAATCGTTCACGTCGGGATTGAGTCGGGGCGTGAATCGGATCAGCTGCGATCCTTTCGCCCATTCCGGTTTGGCTTTGATCCACGCCGTGACGTTGCAGCCTTTCGCGCACTGCGTGCAGATCGTGTCGGTCGCCTGCGGGTTGTCCCACGGCCGCGCCTTGAACCGGTAGTCGCGCGTGGTGATCGCGCCGACCGGGCAGACGTCCATCAGGTTGCCCGAGACGAGCGAGTGCACGCCTTCTTCCTGGAACGTCGCGATCTGGCTGCCGTTGCCGCGATCGATGATGTTGATCTGCGCGTCGCTGTCGATCTCGCGCATGAAGCGCACGCATCGCGTGCACAGGATGCAGCGGTTGCGGTTCAGCATCAGCGTTGGTCCGAAGTCGACGTCGGCGCTGGCGCCGTGGCCGTCGAACTCGCGCCGAGGAAATTCCATCCGGCTCTGGTCGGGGCCGAACGCGTAGGAGAAATCCTGCAGCGGGCACTCGCCGCCCTTGTCGCACACCGGGCAGTCGAGCGGGTGGTTGACGAGGAGGAATTCGAATACGCCGGCGCGCGCGTCAACGACTTCCTGCGTCCTGGTCGACACCACCATGCCTTCGGTCGCCGGTGTCGAGCACGACGTCTGCAGCTTCGGCATCTTCTCGACCTTGACGATGCAGACGCGGCAGGAGCCGTCGATGCCGAGGCCGGGGTGATAGCAGTAGTACGGGACCGAAACCCCGCTTTCGATGGCCGCCTGCAGGACGGTCTTGCCCTTGTCGACGGTCACCTGCCGGCCGTCGATCGTCAGCGTCACGGTCTCCATAGGAAACCGATCATATCAAGATCAGGGACGCGCCACGCCTGCTTACCGGACGACGGTAGAATGTGAGTCGTGAATCCCACGCTCGAAGACGGGCTGCGCGCGCTCCGGGAAGCGACCGAGCAGGCCAAATCCATCCGCATAGAGCTGGATGACGAATATCTGGCGTTCATCGCGGCCGTGGAGGCGCGCCCCGACAACCAGTCCGGCGCCGACAAGATGTGGGTGTGGCGCCTGGACCGTGCGTTCAGGGATCTCTTCGCCCGCGCCACGTACGTCGGACGGCCTCGGTGAACCCGATCGCCCCGCTCGTTATAGCCCTGCGCGAGTGCGCCGTTCGGTTCGTGCTGATTGGCGTCGCCGGCGCGAATCTCTACGCCCCGTCAGGGTCCTCTGTCTTTGTAACCGAGGACAGCGACCTGTTCCTCCCGCCGGACGCCGACAATCTGGTGCGCGCCTGGGCGGGCGCCGAGAGCGTGGGGCTCGAGCTATGGTCCGGAGACGAGCTTCTCGACTCGCCTCGCGATCGGTGGCTGGCGGAACGCGTTGTCGAGCGTCGTGCGCTGACGCGCGCGACCGGACGCGATCTCCTGATCGATCTGACGCTCGTGATGAAGGGCTGCGATTTCGAGACGGTGTGGGCGGAGCGTCGGAGTTTCGTCATCGACGGCGCCGAGATTCCGGTCGCACGGCTCCTCCATATCGTGACGTCGAAACACGCGGCCGGCCGGGACAAGGACAAGCTGTTCCTGGCCACCCACCGCGAGGCACTCGAGCAACTGCTCAAGCGCGAGGATCGCGACTGAGCGGCGGTACGTCTCAGCGCGCTGGCGGTTCTTCGAGCTTGGGATCCGCCGGCGGCGTCACGGGATCCATGCCGCTCCTGGCGATCGTCGCGGAGGCGGCTGACGACGAGAGGAACGCGATCAGCGCGCGGCCGCCGGCCGGGTTGGCGGATCCCACACCGACTGCGGCGGAGAACACCGTCACCCGCTGCACAGCTGGCGGCAGGGGGCCGACGACCTCGACGCCCGGCACCGGGCGCAGCTCGCTGATCTGCTGGAATC
>JAYVMG010000447.1:0-7644 GCA_043759095.1 Acidobacteriota bacterium
TCGGCCTTGAGTACGGTCCACTCCTTCATCAGCTGATTGAAGCGCTCGAACGCGCTGGCGCCGACCTTCTGGTCGGCGTCGTTGATCTCCCGGTTCACGTTCGACAGCTGATCCACGAACATCTGATCTTCGTACGGTCCGCTTTTCGTCGTCAGGCGCTCAAAGATGCTCTGCAGCTTCGCATCGCCACGCTTGGCATCCCGCGCCGTGCGCACGCGCGCCTGAAGCGCTCGGGCCTCGGCCAGCGCATCGCGTACTTTCAGCGCGAACTTCGCCTGCTCGGCCAGATCCGCGACCGTCGTGCCGTCTTTCAGAACCCGCGGATCGATCTTCACCGTGAACGACTCGGTTTTCGTCACGCCGCCCGCGGTGAGTCTCGCTTTGAACGCACCGGGAGCGACCAGCGGTCCGCCGCCAGCGACGACACCACCTTCCGCATCACCGCCCGCCGGGCCTCCGGGATAGCGCAGATCCCACGCGAAGCGGTTCATGCCGATCTTCACCGGCAACGTGGACGGCAACCCACCACCGCGCCGGCCGCCACCGCGTCCGCTCGGAGCCGCTGCGCGGGTTTCGCTGGAGTAGCTGCGCACGATTTTTCCGGCGGCATCGAGGATGTCGAGTTTCACTTCGCCCGACGGACTCGCAAGGTAGTAATCGATCCGCACGCCAGCCGCGGGGTATTCCAGCCCATCTGCGCGACCGCTCATCGGCGAGTAGCGCATCCGATACGCCGGCGTCGGCGTGAAGAGGAACACATTCGATCCGTCGAACGGTTTGATCGGCGTCTTCGCAAGGCCCACGCCTTGCGCCACTTTTCCGTCCGGCCCGACCTGCACCACCCGACCTACCTGACCTACCCGACCCACCTGACCTACCTGACCCACCTGCCCCACCCGCCGCGCCGGCGCGTCGCCCGTCCGTCCGCGCACGTTTGCTGCGATCTGACGAAGCGGCGCCACGTTATCCAGGACCCAGAACGCTCGCCCCATCGTCGACGCCACGATGTCGCCGTGGTGGACTTTGAAATCGGTGACCGGCGTCGCCGGCAGATTCTGCTGCAGCGTTTGCCAGTGCTTGCCCTGATCGAACGAGACGTACGCGCCCTGTAACGTGCCGGCGTAGAGCAGGCCTTCCTGTTCAGGATCTTCACGGACGACGTGCATCGGCTGATCCGCCGGGATGCCGTTGGCGCCGTCGGTCAGCAGCGTCCAGTGCGCGCCGTAATCGTTGGTCATGTACAGGTACGGCTTGAAGTCGTTTTCGTACATCCGGTAGACCGACACGTACGCGGATCCCTTGCGGTGCGGCGAGTCTTCGATCGTATGAACGCGACCTCCCGACGGCATCGACGGCGTCACGTTCTTCCACGTCTTGCCGTTGTCGCGCGTCACCCACACCGGACCGTCGTTCGATCCGGTCCAGAACACGCCCGGCTCGATCCGCGACGAGCGCATCGAGTAGAGCGCCGCGTACACTTCTTCGCCGGTCATGTCGCGCGTGATCGGCTCCCCCGAGATCACGTGACCCTCGGGACCGTTCGCGGTCACGTCCGGACTGAACTTCGTCCAATGCACGCCGCCGTCCATCGTCTTATGCACGAACTGCGATCCGGCATAGACGATGGCAGGATTGTGCGCGTCGATTTCGATCGGCGCCTGCCGCACGAAACGAAACATCATGTCCTGCGGCAGCTTGCCGTACCGCTGCTGTGGGTTGATCCAGTAGCTCTGCTCCTGCCCGGTCTCCACGTTCATGCGGCCGAACTCGCCCTTGCAGTCGCCGTAGACGATCTTCCCGGACGGAATCGGCCGCACCTGGCCGCTCTCGCATCCGGGCGCCGGCTGCCAGAACTGGATCGGATCGTCCGGGCCCCACGCCGTCGGCGGAAAGCTGGGCACGGTCAGGTTCTTGCCGGTGTCCTGCTGCGGGCCGTAGATGTTGTAGGGAAACTGCTCGTCGGCGTCGACCATGTACATCTCGGCCGTCGGCTGGTTGTTGATCGACGACCAGCTTCTGCCGTTGTCTTGCGTGATGTTCGCGCCGCCGTCGTTGGTCTCGATGAAGATGCGCGGCTGATCGGGATTGAACCAGACGACGTGGTTGTCGCCGTGGGGGGTGTTGACGTTGGCGAACGTCTTGCCGCCGTCGGTGGAGTGATGAAAGCTCAACTCCGATACCCAGACGTCGTTCTCGTCCTTCGGGCTCACGAACACTTTATTGAAATAGAACGGCCGCGCGCGCAGCGCCTGGCTGCTGTTGACGAGCGTCCACGTGGCGCCGCTGTCCGCGGTGCGATAGAGTCCGCCCTTTGCACCCACGGCTTCGACTTGCGCGTAGACGACTTTCGGGTTCGACTGCGCGACGTCGACCCAGACCTTCCCGATCAGGTCATCAGGAAATCCGCTGCTGACGCGCGACCAGTGATCGCCGCCGTCGGTCGTCTTGTAGACGCCGCCCTCGGCCGCCGGGCCACCGCTGATAATCGTCCACGGTCTGCGCTGCCCACGCCACGCGCCGGCGTACAGCTCGTTGGGGTTCTGCCAGTTGATCGCGATCGACACCGCGCCGGTCTGATCGTTGATGAAGAGCACCTTTTGCCAGGTCTTGCCGCCGTCTTTGGTGCGGTACACGCCGCGCTCCAGGCCCCACCCGAACGGCTGTCCGATCGCCGCGACGTACGCGATGTCCGGATTCTTCGGATGGATCTTCAGCTGCCCGATCTGCCCGACGTCCTTGAGGCCCGCGTACTGCCACGTCTTGCCGGCGTCGATGGATTTATAGACACCGCGGCCGACGATCACGTTGGATCGGATCGCTTCGCTGCCCGTGCCGGCATACACGATGTTTGGATTCGAATCGGCCACGTCAAGGGCGCCGATCGATCCCGTCGGAATCTGGCCGTCGGACACCGGCAACCAGCTGATGCCGTAGTTTTCCGTTTTCCACACGCCGCCGCCGGACGCGCCCATGTAGAACACGTTCGGCTGCGTGCGCACACCTGCCGCCGCCGTCGAGCGGCCGCCGCGCGTCGGCCCGATCGATCGCCACCGCAGATCCTGATACACGTTCGGATTGACGATGGTGTTCGGATTGGCTTGCGCGATGGCACGCGTTGCCGACCGGGCGTTGCCGAAGATGATGAATGCCAGGGCGGTACAGGCGAGCAGCAGAAGTTTTTTCATGGGCGATCCTCGGAATGAATCCAGATTCTACTACCGGGCTGCGTTGAGAACATCGGCGCCTGCGGCAGTCCGGACGTGACGCAGGGCCTGGGGCCCTGCGATCTACAATGCCGACCATGAACGCCCAACGCGTGATCGCTGATCTGCGCGAGCTTGCGGCTCTCACGTCAACCCCGGAAGGCGCGCAGCGTCTGGCCTGGGGACCTGAGTGGCGCGAGGCGCGCGCGTGGTTCGCGGCCAAGGTCGCCGAACTCGGTCTTGAAGTGAAGACCGATTCAGCGGGCAACAACTTCGTGACGCTGCCGGGCGCGTCCCCGAAAACGGTGATCGTGGGCAGCCATCTCGACTCCGTGCCGAATGGCGGCTGGCTCGATGGTGCGCTGGGCGTCGTCGCCGGACTCGAGGCGCTGCGGATGCATGCGGGCACCACGCCGCCGGTGACGATGACGCTGGTGGACTGGGCGGATGAAGAAGGCGCGCGCTTCGGGCGCAGTCTGCTGGGATCCTCAGCGGCCGCGGGCAGTTTGAAGATCGAGGAGGTCCGCGAGCTGAAGGATCGGCAAGGGACGCGACTCGTCGATGCGCTTGCTGAAAACGGTGTCGCGCTCGATCGCATGCTCGACGCGCACGGGGAACTGAAGCGCATCGACGCGCGCGCGTATCTGGAGCTGCACATCGAGCAGGGACCCGTCCTCGAGTCGATGCAGAAGGCGACCGGCGTCGTGCTTGGCACGTTCGGTGTCGAGCGAAACATGATCCGTTTCACCGGCCAGGCGGCGCACTCCGGATCCACGCCGATCCCGATGCGAAAGGATGCGTTCCTCGCCGCCGCGCAGCTGGCGCTCGAGTGTCGCGAGATTGGCTTGAAGCATTCCAAGCCCGGCGCCGGCGTCGTCTGCACCGTTGGGATTGTGAACGTGGAACCGAAGATCGTGACCGCCGTGCCGGGCATCTGCGAGATCTCGCTGGATCAGCGCGCCCTGCACGCGGATGTCCTTACCGCGATGCTGCGCGATGCGAAGGCTGCATCCGAGCGGGCGGCGAGCGACAACAATGTGCAGGTGGAGTGGCGCGAGCTGTGGCGCATCAACCCGCGACCGTTCGATCCTGCGCTGATCCAGCTGTGCGCCGACGCGGTCCGCGAGGAGACCGGCGACGCGCCGCACCTGCCGTCGGGGCCGCTGCACGACGCGGCTGAAATGGCGCCGCACATGCCGGCCGTGATGATGTTCGCGTACTCGTCCAACGGTCTGTCGCATTGCAAAGAGGAGGACACGCCGGGCCCGCACCTCGAAACCACGATCCGCGCGTACCTGCGACTCGTGGAAAAAACCATCGCGCACGTCGCGAACCAACGCTGAACAGTGAACCTTGAACCCTGAACGGAGGCACAGATGCGTAGTGTGTGTTGGCTACTGATCGGTCTTGCGGCGCTCGCGTTCTGCGTGGGCACGTTCGCGGCGTTCACGCATCAGATGATCCTGCTCGAGCCAGTCGGCTACTGGCGCGGGGCCGTCGGATTCCTGCTGTTCGCCATTTCAATAAAAATGATGGATACTTCCGCGAAGTAAACACGTGCTGCACGTGTTTACGTGCTACAATCAGCTACGTGGCGAATCAAAATCTGACGCTCAAGCTTCCGGCCGAAACCGTCCGGAAGGCCAAGGTTGTGGCCGCCGAACGAGGGACCTCCATCAGCGCCCTGGTCACGAAGAAAATCGAAGAACTGGTCGGGGAAGACGCCGAATACCAGGCCGCGAAGCGACGGGCGTTCGAATGGCTGAAACAGGGTTGGCGCCTTGGCGCCCGCTGAGCGGATCTTCGTCGACACGAGCGTGCTGGTGCATGCGCACGACCTCGACAGCGGGCTGAAGCGCGCGATCGCTGAGCAGGTACTGAAGCAGTTGTGGCAGGACGAGACCGGCGTGCTCAGCACGCAGGTGCTGCAGGAGTTCTACGCTGCGTTGACCAGCGGCATCGCGTCGCCGGTGCCGCGACGCGCGGCGCGCGATCTGATCCACGCGTACAGCGTCTGGCCAGTCATCACGCTGGACGCGGCCGACGTGCTGGCCGCCTCAGACTTCGAAGAACGCTACCGCCTCAGTTTTCGCGACGCCCAGATCGTCGTGGCCGCGCGAAAGTCCGGTGCGACGCTGCTGCTCTCCGACAGCTTGCAGCCGTACCGTCCAATCACCGGGCTGGAACTGCAGAATCCGTTCGCCTGACAGAGTCAGGGAACTCGTCAGGGCTAAGGGCTGGCGCCCCGCGCCGAACGTCAGTGAGCGGCGGAGGCTTGCGCGTGCGGCTGGGGATCGCCGACGTGCTGGCCGTTGATCGTCTGGTACTCGTACGTCATCCTGAACGTCGAGCGGCCGGCGATCAGGACGTGGGCGACCGATTCGATCGATACGGGGACGCGCACGCCGCCTTTGCGCTCGTAGCGGCGCACGACGTCGACACGCCGCGTCCAGAACGACGGCGCCTTCGACAGCTTGCCTTCGATGCGCGCGAGCTCGCCGTCGGTCGGCTGCACGAAGATCGCGCCCTCGACGAGGAGCACATCCTTGCGGCGCGGTTTCACGGCGACCGACGCGAGGCCGTCTGACGCCGCGGCGCCGGCGTCGAACTCGTAGTTCTCGTGCGTGAACGACGCCTTCTGCGGCTCGCGGTTCGCCCAGATCTTCTGTTCGCCCTCGAGCGCTGCGCGCAGCACCTTTGTTCGGATGTACGAGGACCCGCCTTCATCGACGACCTGGTAGCGGAACCCGTTCACGTGGTCGTACTCGGTCCACGCGAGCATCCACGCACTCTGATGAAAGTGCGGATTGTTCGCTTCCAGCCGCCGCAGCGCGCGGTACTCGACCGGCGGCTCTTCGCCGCGCGCGAGAAATCGCTGCAGGACGGTGGCATGGCCCTGGACCATCGAACCCGCATGGGGATGAGCCACCGCGATAGCGCACGTCACGGCGAGGCCAGCGACGAACAAGGTGGATCGCGTCATGCGCAAATTATACGGCGGGGACTTCGAATGTCAGATTTCAAAATTCAGACTTGAGACTTGAGACTTCAGACTTCAGACTTGAGACTTGAGACTTCAGACTTGAGACTTCAGGTTGCGTCTGGCCAAGAGCACCCGTTCCCTGGCCTCAGCGGGTGTCGAGGCCAGAACAGTAAGATGGCCCATTTTTCGCCCGGCGCGAGCGGACGACTTGCCGTAGAGGTGAAGCTTGACGTCCGGCATCGCGAGCGCGGCGGCCCAATTGGGCTCGCCACCCTCCCACAGATCGCCGAGCAGATTCGCCATCGCCGCCGCCGGCTGCAGCATCTCCGGTGATCCGAGCGGCAAGCCGCAGATCGCGCGCAACTGTTGCTCGAACTGGCTGGTGCGGCACGCGTCGAACGTCAGGTGTCCCGAGTTGTGCGGCCGGGGCGCCAGTTCGTTGACGACGAGCGCGCCGCCGCGCGCAACGAAAAACTCGACGCAGAGGATGCCGATGAAATCGAGTGCGTCCATCACGCGCCGCGTGACGTCGACGGCGAGCGCAGCCGTCGCCGCCGGCACGTTCGCGGGCATCACCGACACGTCGAGGATGTGCCGCTCGTGCGCGTTCTCGATCGGCCCGAAGTGCGACCACTCGCCACCAGCGCCCCGCGCGCCAATCACCGAGATCTCGAGCTCGAGATCGAGAAACGATTCAAGGATCGCTTCGCGGCGGCCCATCGTCGTCCACGCCGCGTCGACGTCATCGGGTGTTGCGATGCGCACCTGTCCTTTGCCGTCGTAGCCGGATGTCGCGGTCTTCAGAACCGCCGGACACCCGACGGCCTTGATCGCTGCGGCAAGTTCGGCATCGTTCCGGATCGGCGCAAACGGCGCCACCGGCAACCCGTGCTCAACAAGAAACGTTTTTTCCTTGATGCGGTGCTGCGCGATAGCCAGCGATCGCCCGTTGGGCCGGACGATGGCGTGACGCTCCGCTTCGGCGACGGCGGCGGCCGAGACATTCTCGAACTCGAAGGTGACGACGTCCACGGCTTGCGCGAAGGCGCGCACGGCATCGAGGTCGTCGTACGACGCATCGATCTCGACGTCGGCAATCTGTCCCGTCGGTGTGTCGTGTTCGGGCGAGAGCGTGTGGACCCGATAGCCGAGACGCCGCGCCGCCATGGCGAACATGCGGCCGAGTTGGCCGCCGCCCAGGACACCGATGGTAGAACCCGGCGGGATCACAGAAGTGAAGCTTGAAGTCTGAAGTGTGAAGTCTGAACTCTCACAGACTCTGGCTCCTGACGTCAGCGGAGATTTTGTCCCGATACGCCTTCAATTTCGCGCGCAGCTCGGGACGCGACGTGGCGAGAATCGCGACGGCAAGCAGGCCGGCATTCGCAGCCCCGGACGGGCCGATCGCGACGGTCGCCACCGGCACGCCTTTCGGCATCTGGACGATCGACAGCAGCG
>JAYVMG010000448.1:0-2872 GCA_043759095.1 Acidobacteriota bacterium
GCTTCGTGTCGACGGCTGTGGCGATCGTCTATCCCGTCTCACAGTTTCTGATTCCGCCGGCGAGCGGCGAACCGGCGACGGCGAGCGCTGGCGCGGGTAAGGCCTCGGCGCTGAAACCCAACAGCGGGCGGATTTTCAAGTTCGGCAACCGGCCAGGCATCGTGGTGCGCACCGCCGAGGGCGAGGTGCGCGCGTTCAGCGCCGTCTGCACGCACCTCGACTGCACGGTCCAATACACACCGGACACTGCGCAACTCTGGTGCGCGTGCCACAACGGCACGTACGATCTGGGCGGCAACGTCGTGTCGGGTCCGCCCCCGCGAGCGCTCGAGAAGTTCGTCGTGAACCTGCGCGGCGAGCCTGGTGACGAAGAGATCGTCGTGTCACGCGTATGACGGGAGCAGACTCGCGATGATGCAAACCGTCGCCGATTGGCTGGACGAGCGGATCGATCTCCGCAGCATCCGGCGCTTCATCGCCGAAAAGGGCGTGCCGATTCACACGGCTGAGGTCTGGTACTACCTCGGCGGGATGACGATGTTCTTGTTCGGGGTGCAGGTGTTCACGGGCATTCTCCTGCTGCTGTACTACCGTCCCAGCTCCACCGAGGCCTACGAGAGCGTCCAGTTCATCGTCACGCAGGTCAAGTTCGGCTGGCTGATTCGCAACATCCATAGCTGGTCGGCGAACCTGCTGATCGCCCTCGCCTTCGCACATTTCTTCAGCGTGTTTTTCCTGAAGTCGTACCGCAAGCCGCGCGAGCTCACGTGGCTGACCGGCATCCTGCTGCTGTTCCTGATGATGGGCTTCGGCTTCAGCGGCTACCTGCTGCCGTGGAATGAACTGTCGTTCTTCGCCACGAAGGTCGGGACCGGCATCGCGGGCGCGGTTCCGGTCATCGGCCCGTTCACGTTACGCCTGCTGCGCGGCGGCGACGACGTGACCGGCGCGACGCTGTCGCGGTTCTACGGACTGCACGTGGCCATTTTGCCGGCGATCACCACCGCGCTCGTCCTCGCGCATCTGCTCCTGGTCCAGCGGCAGGGAATGAGCGTGCCGCTCAGCATCGAGAAACGCGAGAAGGCGGGCTTGAAGCTACAGCAGATGAAGTTCTTTCCGAACTACATCCTGCGCGACGTGCTCGCGTGGTACGTCGTGCTCGCGGTGGTCGCGGCGCTGGCCGCATTCTACCCGTGGGAACTGGGCACGAAGGCGGACCCCTTCGCCGTCGTACCCCCGGGCATCCGGCCGGAGTGGTACTTCCTCGCGATGTTTCACACGCTGAAGCTCGTGCCGAGCCACGTACTGGGATTCGAAGGCGAGCACCTGGGCGTCGTGGCGTTCGGTCTCGTCGCGCTGTTTCTGGTGCTCGTGCCGTTCCTCGATCGACGCGCGAGCCGCGGAGAACGCAGCCCTGTGTTCACGGTCCTCGCGGCGCTCGGTCTCATGTACCTGGTCGTGTTCACTATCATCGGGCACTACGCCAAATAGGCGCTGTTATGCAGATTATCAGACGTATCCTCATGGTTCTCGCGACGATGGCGCTGTGCGCGCCGTCACACGCGAGCGCACCGCCTGAGGCGGCCGCCAACACGTGCCTCGCGTGCCACTCCACCCTCACCGATACGAAGCTGACGACGCCGGCCAAGCTGTTCTCGGGTCCGGATGT
This sequence comes from Acidobacteriota bacterium, assembly GCA_043759095.1. GTDB lineage: Bacteria > Acidobacteriota > Vicinamibacteria > Vicinamibacterales > CAVVIG01 > CAVQFC01. The sequence continues at coordinate 1,670 of JAYVMG010000448.1, forward strand.
ACATCGTGAGCGGGGCTTCGCGTGCGTCGATTGTCACGGTGGTGATCCGGCGGCCGGCGACAAGGCGCGGGCGCACGATGCCACGCGGGGATTCAAGGGCGCGCCCACAGGGCAGGCGCAGATTGCGACCTGCGCGCGCTGCCACAGCGATGCCACGCTGATGCGCCGCTTCGCGCCAAAACAGCGCGTGGATCAGGCGGCGGAATACGCCACGAGCGTACATGGCAAGCAGCTCGCCGCAGGCCACGGCAACGTCGCCACATGCGCCAGCTGCCACGGCCCGCACGGGATCCGGCTGGTCAGCGACGCGAAGTCGCCGGTCTTCCCCACCAACGTCGCCGCGACCTGCGCGACGTGCCACGCCGATCCGCGTCACATGGCCGAGTACACGCTTCCGGATGGCAAGGCGCTGCCGACGAGCCAGTTCGCCGATTATCAGAAGAGCGTCCACTACGCGGCCCTGACCAAAGGCAACGACCTCTCGGCGCCGACGTGCAACGACTGCCACGGCAACCACGGCGCGGCGCCACCTGGCGTCGGGGCTGTCGCCAATGTGTGCGGCACATGCCACGCGATCTTCGCGGCGAAATTCCAGACGAGCGTCCATGCGCAAATCTTCGACAAGGGATGCGTGGAGTGTCACGGCAACCACGCCGTGCTGAAACCGTCCGACGAGATGCTGGGATCGACCGGACACGCCGTGTGCGCCACCTGTCACAGCGGTGCGGACGATAAGGGCGCGGTCGCGGCCGACGGCATGCGGCGTGGACTGGAGGGACTGAAGCTCGGGATCGGCAAGTCGGGTGCGTTGATCTCGCGCGTCGGCAACGCCGGAATCGAAGTCAGCAATCAGGAACTGGCGCTCACCGAGGCTCGCTCGCGGCTGACGCTCGCGCGCACGGAGATGCACGCGGCCAACCTCCCGGCCGTCAACGCCATTCTCGCGGAAGGGACGACGATCCTGACGGGCGTCGATCGCGCGGGCCAGGACGGCGTCGCCGAACTCCGGTTCCGGCGCCGCGGCCTCGCGATCTCACTCGGCGCGATCCTGCTGCTCGTCGTCGCACTCGGGTTGAAGGTGAGGCAACTCGATCGCCGTTCACATCCCTGACGCGTCATGGACGACCGCCTCTCGCGCGACGAATCCGCGTCCGCGATTTCGAACAGGCGATCGGCCGCCTCGACCATCGGATCGAGGCGATT
>JAYVMG010000449.1:0-2872 GCA_043759095.1 Acidobacteriota bacterium
ATGTGCGGCATCATCGGCTACATCGGCCCGAAGGACGTGGTTCCCGTGCTGATCGACGGGCTTCGGAAGCTTGAATATCGGGGGTACGACTCCGCCGGCATTGCCGTGGTGAGCGGCGGCGGCGTGAACCTGCGGCGCAGCGCAGGCAAGCTGTCGAACCTCGAGGCCGCCATCCGTCAGGAGCCGCTCAGCGGCGACTACGGCGTTGGCCACACGCGTTGGGCCACACACGGCAGACCCACGGAAGAGAACGCTCACCCGCATCGTGACTGCACCGGGAAGATCGTGGTCGTCCACAATGGGATCATCGAGAACTACCTCGATCTGAAGCAGGAACTGCAGGAGCAGGGGCACACGTTCGTCACCGAAACAGACACAGAAATCGTCGCGCACCTCGTCGAGCGCGAGATGAAAGACGACGGGCTCGAGAACGCGGTGCGGCGCGCGCTGAAGCTGATGCGCGGCCTGTTCGCGCTGGTGCTGATCTCCGCGGACGACCCGGACAAGATCGTCGCCGTCCGCAGTGGCCCGCCGATCGACGTGGGACTCGGCGACGGCGAGTTCTTCGTGGCATCAGACACGGCGCCTATCCTGAGCTACACACGCGACGTGGTCTTCCTCGGAGACGAGGAGATGGCGATCGTCACGCGCACCGGCGCGACCTTCACCGACTTCTTCGCGCGCCCTGTGCCTACCGCCACCCAACGCGTGCTGTGGGACCCAATCATGGCGGAAAAGGCGGGCTACAAGCACTTCATGCTCAAGGAGATTTTTGAGCAGCCCACGGCCGCGCGCGAAACGATTTTGGGTCGCGTCTCGCAGGACTCCGGCAAGGTGTTTCTGGAGGAGATGACGATCACCGACGCGCATTTTGCGGCGGTGGAGAAGGTCACGATCCTCGCGTGCGGCACGTCGTGGCACGCGGGCCTGGTCGGCAAGCACCTGATCGAGCAGCTCGCGCGAGTGCCGGTCGAAGTGGACTACGGTTCCGAGTACCGCTATCGACGGCCCATCGTGTCGAAGAACTCGCTGGCCGTCGTCATCACCCAGTCCGGCGAAACCGCGGACACGTTGGCGGCGCTGCGTGAAGCGAAACACGGCGGCGCGCGCAGCGTCTCGATCTGCAACGTAGTCGGCAGCATGGCGACGCGGGAGACCGACGGCGCCATCTACACGCACGCGGGCCCGGAAATCGGCGTGGCCTCGACCAAGGCGTTCACGTCGCAGCTGGTGGCGCTGTATCTGCTCGCGTTGCGGCTGGGCCAGGCGCGCGGATCGCTGTCGCTGGAAGCCTCGAAGCCGCACATCGACGCGCTGTTGCAGTTGCCGCTCCTGCTCGAGCAGACGCTGAAGCTGGCGCCGCAAATCGAGGAGATCGCCGCCCGCTTCCACACACGCACGGACTTCCTGTATCTCGGCCGCGGCATCAACTACCCGATCGCGCTCGAAGGCGCGTTGAAGTTGAAGGAGATTTCGTACATCCACGCCGAAGGTTACCCGGCGGGCGAAATGAAGCATGGGCCGATCGCGCTCATCGACGAGCTGATGCCCGTTGTCACGATCGCTCCGACGGATGAGGTGTTCGAGAAGATGATCGGCAACATGCAGGAAGTGAAAGCGCGGGGCGGCGCCGTCGTCGCGCTGACCACGCGCGGCGACAAGAAGCTGGCGGCGATCCTCGACCCCGCGCGTGATTTCGTCCTCGAAGTACCGCGCGCGCCGGCGCTGCTGACGCCGATCGTCATGACGCTGCCGCTGCAGCTCCTCGCGTACGACATCGCCGTCCGCCGCGGCTGCGACGTCGATCAGCCGCGGAACCTCGCCAAGAGCGTCACGGTGGAGTGACAGTGGAAGTTCAGCTTACGATTTGTTGCTGCGGACTCTCGCAACGAACTTTGCAACGCGAGCAGCAAGAGTCGCGCGGCCGATCTGGCACTCCCAGATCGTGAGAACTCGCCAGCCAAGCCGTCGGAGTTTTCGAGTGGTCGCCTTGTCGCGCAATACATTCCGAGCCAGCTTCTGCTGCCAATAGTCCACGTTTGATGAAGGTTGTCGGCTACCACGGCTACAAGAGTGCTGATGCCAAAAGCAGCCATGAACCAGGAGTGCGGCGCGAGACTGCGGTATCACGAAGTCAGGACGCCCTGGTAACTCTTGGCAATGGCTTCTAATTGTGATGCCACGTCCGCGAAGGAGCTGACGCACGGCTCGTTCCGGACTCGTATTCTCCGACTTCACGCGAGCCATGATGGCGCTGCGCTCAGCTCGAGTAAACAAATCGGGCATCTATTTCTTGGTGTCCCCGGTCTCCTCGCCCATCTGTTCTTCAGGAATTTCCGTCGCAAAATCGGCGAGGCGAATTTTTACCAACAATTCCAAGCGGCGCGCCTGAGTCAACAGCGTGCGACGAAGGCCGCCCGACACCTCACGCTCACCAATGACCTTCGCAAGGCTCGCTATGGTGCTCGCACGTCTCGCGATGCGGACATCTGGATGCTGACGTAACGCAAATAGATCGTCAAGGATGATCCTCCCGCGAAACGATGGCGGGAGTTCCATAATCTCGCGTGGAGAAATGTCCGCTTCGTTTAGAACCGCTCCTAATTTCGACGCCTTGAGTACTTTCTGAAAGACAGAATACTCGGCGGTCGCGAGCGTTTCCTTCATGCGCAGTCGATACTCTTCCTCGGACTCATCGTCGGCCCGTTTTTCAAGATCATAGAACGGGTAGACCTCAATGTCGGCGACCTCGAAGGGGTCGAGGACATTCATAGCGACAGCATCAGTGCGTTGATTTGTCAGGTGTCGGCGAATTCGCACTCGAAGTCGCTCGTTTGTTTGGCCGACGTAGATTGGTTCGCCATCGTAGTCG
>JAYVMG010000450.1:0-2869 GCA_043759095.1 Acidobacteriota bacterium
GCCGTGGACGATGAGGGCGTGGCGATCATCGATCAGCATGTGGCGCACGAGCGCGTGCTCTTCGAGCGGGTGATGGAACGGCTGACAAAGGGGCGGCTGGAGTCCCAGCGGCTGCTGGTGCCGATGATCATGGACCTGACGGCGTCCGCGCAGCAAGCGCTGGTGAACCGCGTCGTGGAACTCGACCGCCTGGGCTTCGAGATCGAGGCCTTCGGCGCCGCCACGATCAAGGTCAATTCCGTGCCGGCGCTGCTGAAAATCGAAGACAGTTCGAAAGCGCTGCTGGCGCTGGCCGAGGATCTCGAAGGCCTCGACCGCGGCGCGCAGGTACAGGACGCCCTCCAGCGCATCGCCGCGACGACGGCGTGCCATGCGGCGGTGAAGGCGAACTATCCGCTGACGTACGAGAAAATGGCGCACATCCTCGATGAGCTGCGGGCGACCTCGTACTCGACGATCTGTCCGCATGGACGCCCGGTGATGCTCCGGCTGACGCGCCGCGAGATCGAGAAGAACTTCGATCGCATATGAACAACACGCTGTACTACGCCGGACGTCTCGCGCAGCTGCTGGGCATGTGGCTGCTCGTGGTCGATGTGTTCATGGCCGGCCCGATGGGCCCCAGCCCGAAGACCTTCGGCGCGGGCGTAGCGATTTTTCTCGCCGGGTGGGGGCTGACGAAAGTGGTGAAGGGACCGAGCTAACTCGATCCCCTCAGGCGCCTAGAAGCTCGCCAGCGCTTCGGCTTCGTTGTCGTGGCACTCGAACACGGTGAGGAGCTTCGTGATCGAGAGCAGATCTTTGATCCGCTTCGTGACGTTCAACAGCTTCAGCGTGCCGCCGCTCTTGGTCACGGTCGCATACGACTGGACGATTTCGCCGAGCCCTGCGCTATCCACGTACGAGACGTCACCCAGGTTCAGGAGGAACTTCTTCGTGTCCTGCTGAATCAGGCTGCGCATCTTGTCGCGCAGCGCCACGTCCCCGCCATCCCCCAGCGTGATCTTGCCCGACACGTCCACAATCACCACGTCGCCAACTGTCCGTTCCGAGATCTGCATGCGTCCTCCGCGCCGAAAGTATAATCCGGCATGCTTAGACACCGGGCAAACGGTTTTGTCTTCTTTGTCTGCGTCTGTCTTGTCACGGCCGCCTCGGCCTGCCGCCGTGAGGCGAAGCCGCCGGCGCCCGTTTCGGCGCCCGAACGCCCGGATGCCAGGGTCCGCGAGCTGGCAGATGCTTACCTGGAAGGCTTTTTCGAACGAAATCCCGACCAGGTGACGCTGTTCGGCGTGCCCGGACGGCGCCACGACGCGCTGCCGGACAACTCCCTCGGTGCGCTCAAGTCCTGGCAGGCCCGGGAAGACGTCTGGCTCGCCCAGGCGAAGCAGATCGACCCGGCGGCCATAGAGGCGCCGCCCCTGCGCGGCACGTACGCCATCGTCCGCGAGGCGCTCGAGTCGTCGATTGGCGTCCGCGTCTGCCGGCAGGAACTGTGGACCGTCAGCCAGTTCGTGAACAGCTGGCAGGTGCAGGACGGATACACCGTGACGATTCAGCCGGTTGGCACCGACGAGGCGCGGAAAGAAGCGCTGGCCCGCTGGAGCCGCCTGCCGAAGTACATCGATACCGAGATCGCCAACCTTCGCGACGGACTGAAGGCGGGGTACTCGGCGCCGAAGCTCAACGTCCGCATCGTCATCGACCAGATGACTACGCTGATCGCGACGCCGATCGCTGAGTCGCCGTTCGATTCACCGTCGGTCCGCGACAAGACGCCCGAGTTCATGAAGCAGTTCGACTTGCTCGTCCGCGAGCAGATCGTTCCGGCGTTCACGCGCTACCGTGATTTCCTCGCGAAGGAGTACCTGCCAGCGGCGCGCGAGGCGATCGCCGTCTCGGCCAACCCGAACGGCGCGGCGTGTTACGACGCGTCCGTCAGGTATCACAGCTCGCTGCCGATGGTGGCCAAGGACGTGCATGCCACTGGACTGCGCGAGGTTGAGCAGCTGGACGCGGAAATGAAGGCGATTGGCCAGCGATCGTTCAGCACCAGTGACGTGCCGGCGTTGCTGCAGCGGGCACGTACCGAGAAGCGCTACTTCTTCAAGAACTCAGAGGATCTGATCACGCGGTCGCAGCATGCACTCGATCGAGCCAAGCGTGGCATGCACGACTGGTTCGGCCTGCTTCCCAAAGCCGACGTCGTTATTCAGCGCTACCCGAAGTTCAGGGAGAAGAACGGACCGAACGAATACAACCCGCCCGCGGAGGATGGCAGCCGGCCCGCGGTGTTCTTCATCAACGCGTATCAGGCCGAGAAGAAGAGCCGAGTGGTCTCGGAGTCGACCGCATTTCACGAGACGATCCCTGGCCATCATCTGCAGGGCGCGGTCGCGCTCGAGCGCAAGGACATTCACCCGATCGGCAGGTATCTGGGCAACGCCGGCTACATGGAAGGCTGGGCGTTGTACGCCGAACGTCTCGCAGACGAGATGCACCTGTTCTCGGGCGATCTCGATCGGCTCGGCATGCTCTCGAGCCAGGCGCTGCGCGCGGTGCGGCTCGTCGTCGACTCTGGCATTCATACGATGGGTTGGACCCGGAAGCAGGCGATCGACTACATGCTGGCGCACACGGCCGAGGATCCTGAGGACATCGCGTCGGAGGTCGATCGCTACATCATTTACCAGGGCCAGGCCACGGCCTACATGCTCGGCAAGCTGGAGATCAGCAAGGCGCGCGAGGAAGCACAGCAGACGATGGGGCGGAATTTCGACATCAAGCAGTTCCACGACCGCGTGCTCGAGGACGGCGCCGTTCCCGTCAGCTTCCTGCACGAGAAGATTCGCCGATGGGCCGCGAAGTG
>JAYVMG010000451.1:0-7628 GCA_043759095.1 Acidobacteriota bacterium
GGCGGACGCCTCGTCTACGCGACCTGCTCGAGTGAGCCGGAGGAGAACGAGGGCATCGCCGCCGCATTTCTCGCGACCACGCCGGGCTTCACCGCACTGCACGGCAGGCAGGCGACGACGCGACTCGCCGAGACGCTCGTCGACTCGCGCGGTCACCTCCGCACGCAGCCGCACCTGCACGGCCTCGAGGCCTTCTTCGGCGCCGTGTTCGTCAAGGAACCGCACGACTGAAGTCGTGCGCCACGACGACTCGAGCGTTGTGGCGCACGACTTCAGTCGTGCGATCCGCCCTTCAGCTCTGCGGTCAGCTGTAGTACGATCAGCCGTTCATGGAACTTCGTACGCGCGTCTGGGGCGCAGGCAAATTCGTGCTGCTTGCCGCCGGCCTGGTGGCGACCTACGTGCTGTTTGCCGCCGCATCGATGCGCGTCGCCGTGCGTTCGCGCGAGGTGCAGGTGCCTGATCTCACCAACCGTACGTCCAACGAAGCGACGGCGTTGGCGGCAAGCCTCGGCCTCGGCATGAAAGTGGACGAGAGCCGGCGTCCGGATGTGAAGATCGCCGCAGGACGCGTCCTCGCGCAGGAGCCCGCCGCCGGTTCGATCGCACGCCGGCAGCGCAGCGTCAAGATCTGGCTGAGCGCGGGTCAGCGTTCGGCGAAGATGCCGCTTTTGACCGGTGAGACGGAACGTACGGCGCAATTGCGGCTGGCGCAGGACGGCCTCACGTTGTCTGACCTGTCCGAAATACGTTCGCAGGACTTCGCGCCCGACGTGATCGTCGCGCAGAATCCGCAGGCCAAGAGTCCGGCGGGCCGGGTCGCCCTCCTCGTGAACCGCGGCGAGCGCGGCGCCAGCTACGTGATGCCCGACCTGATCGGCGTCAACGGCGATCGCGCCGCCGACATCCTGCGCAATCACGGCTTTCGCGTGGCGGTGGTGGGATCGAACCCGTATCCCGGCGTCGCCGCCGGCATCGTCATTCGTCAGAGTCCGCAGGCCGGTTTTCAGATTGGCCCGGGCGAACCGGTTTCCCTCGAGGTCAGCCGATGAGCGTGCAGATCGCACCGTCGATTCTGTCCGCCGATTTCGCGGCGCTCGGCGCCGCGGTGGCCGCGGCGGAACGTGGCGGCGCCGACCTGATTCATGTGGACGTCATGGACGGCCACTTCGTACCCAACATCACCATCGGCGTGCCGGTCGTCAAGTCGCTGCGGCGGATCGCCAAGGTGCCGCTCGACGTGCATCTGATGATCGAGGATCCGGACCGCTACATCGACGCGTTCGCCGAAGCGGGCGCGGCCATGATTTCGGTGCATGTCGAAGCGCTCCGGCACCTGCATCGCACCATTCAGGCGATCAAGAAGCTGGGCGTGAAGGCGGGCGTCGCCATCAATCCGGCCACGCCGATCGTGATGCTCGAAGACGTGGCCGCCGACCTCGACTACGTCGTCGTGATGTCGGTGAACCCGGGGTTCGGCGGACAGACTTTCATCCCGCGCAGCGAGTCTAAAGTCCGTGAGGTGCGCGCACTGCTGGACCGCGCCGGCAACACGGCGCCAGTGGAAATTGACGGCGGCGTGGATCAGGGCAACGTGGCCCAGGTCGTCTCCGCCGGCGCCCGTATCATCGTCGCCGGCTCGGCCGTGTTCAATACTCCCGATCCGGAGCGCGCCGTGCGCGAACTCAAGGCCGCGGCGATTGCGGCGGCCGCCGGGTCTCCGGTCATGCGGTGAGCGCGCAGACGTCCACGTCCCGCGTGCGCGTGCGCTACGCCGAAACCGACAAAATGGGGATCGTGTACTACGCGAACTACTTCGTGTGGTTCGAAGTGGGCCGGACGGATCTGCTGCGCGAGTCCGGGTGGAATTATCGCGAAATGGAAAGCGAAGGGTTCGGGTTGCCGGTGATCGAAGCGCATTGCACGTACCGCGAGTCCGCGAAGTACGACGACGAGATCGAGGTGCGCACGACGGGCGAAATGCTCTCGCCGGTCCGCGTCCAGTTCAGCTACCAGGTTGTCAGGTCCTCAGACGCGGCGACGCTCTGCACGGGCGCCACCGTACACGCGACCGTCGATCGCACCGGGCGTCCCTGCCGGCTGCCGGAACGCGTGCGGACCATGCTGTCATGAAGGCCCTGGTCACGGGAGCGGCCGGCTTCATCGGATCGACGCTTGCGGAGCGTCTGCTCGCCGACGGTGCGGATGTCGTCGGCATCGACTGCTTCACCGACTACTACCCGCGGCCGATCAAGGAACGCAACATCAGCGTCGCGCTGAAGCACCCGAAGTACCGCTTCGTCGAGTCGCGGATCCAGGACGCCGACCTTCCCGCGCTCTTGAACGATCGCACGCACGTGTTTCACCTCGCCGCGCAGGCCGGCGTGCGCAAGAGTTGGGGGCGCGATTTCGCAATCTACACCGTGAACAACATCGAGGCGACGCAGGCGCTGCTCGAGGCTGCGTGCGGGATGCCCGCGCTCGAGCGATTCGTGTATTCGTCGAGTTCGTCGGTGTACGGCGATCTCGTGGCGATGCCGATGCGCGAGGACGCGCTGCCGCAGCCCGTCTCGCCCTATGGCGTCTCCAAGCTGGCCGCCGAGCAACTCTGCTATCTGTATTTCGCCAACTTCGGCCTGCCGACCGTGTCGCTGCGCTACTTCACGGTCTACGGACCCCGGCAGCGGCCCGACATGGGCTTCCACAAGTTTCTGCGGGCGACCATCCTCGGCGAGCCCATCACGGTGTACGGCGACGGCGATCAGACGCGCGACTTTACCTTTGTCTCCGACGCGGTCAGCGCCAACGTGGCGGCGGCCCTCCGGGGCGTCCCCGGGCGCGTGTACAATATTGGGGGCGGTTCGCGGGTCTCGGTGAACGACGTGCTCGCGATGATCGCGCGCATCGCCGGACGCCAGCCGCAGATCACCGTGGATCCGGTGCAGAAGGGCGACATGCGCCACACCTACGCGGACACGTCGCTCGCGCACACGGACCTGGGCTATGCGCCCACTGTCGGACTTGAAGAAGGACTCGCGGCCGAACACCTATGGTTGACTGGAATCCTGTGATCAATAGACTTCGGTTGTGCGCGTCGGTCGCGGCGCTCGCATTGACGGTCGCCTGTTCCTCGTCACCGCGCGGCCTCGTGCCCGCCGGCACCAGCGAACCCGACAAGTTCCTGTTCGATAAGGGCACCGAAACGCTGAACAACAAGAAATGGCTCACCGCGCGCGAGTTCTTCAAGCAGGTGACTGAAACGTACACGGCGAGCCCGTACCGTCCCGACGCCAAGCTCGGCATCGGCGACACGTATCTGGGCGAGGGCACGGCTGAAGCGCTCGTGCTGGCGATCAACGAGTTCACCGAATTCCTGTCGTTCTACCCCACGAATCGCCGCTCCGACTACGCGCAATACAAGCTCGGCATGGCGCACTTCCGGCAGATGCGCCTCGCGCAGCGTGATCAGACCGAGACGCGCGCCGCCGTCAAGGAATTCGAAACGTTTGTGGCGCGGTATCCGAACAGCAGCCTGATGCCCGATGCCAAAGCCCGACTGCGCGAGTCGCGCGACCGGCTGAGCGAGGCGGATTATCAGGTGGGCTTCTTCTATTACCGGTCGAAATGGTACCCGGGCGCGATCGATCGCTTCAAGGCCGTGCTCAAGGACGACCCCGACTACACCGGCCGCGACGGCGTGTACTACTACCTCGGCGACTCGCTCGTGAAGATCAAGCGGGAACCGGAAGCGCTCCCCTACTTCGAACGGCTCGTCCAGGAATTCGAGACGAGTCAGTACCTCCTGCTCACACAGAAAAAGATTACCGAGCTGAAAGCTCAGGTGGTGAAACCATGACTCGCCTCGCGCTCGCAGCGTCATTCGTGATCTGCGGCGCGTGGGCCGCCAGCGCCCAGACGGCGCCGCCGGTGCTGTCGGCAATCGAGACCGCCGCCGCGTGCGCCCCACCGGCCACCTACGACGCGGTGTCCTACGACGCCCTGCGGGTCATTGGATCCCAGGATCCCATGCCGCGCAGCCTGTTCGGCGATCGCGATCTGCTGGTCATCGGCGGCGGCACGGCCTCCGGTGTTCAGCTCGGCCAGCAGTACTTCATCCGCCGCGTGATCCATTTCGGATCCGGCGATCGCGGCCGCGGCATCAGGACGCTCGGCTGGCTGCGCGTCGTCGCGGTGAACGGCACGAACGCCATCGCGGTCGTGGATCACGCCTGCGGCGGCATCGTCAGCAGCGACTACCTCTCAGCGTTCACGGCGCCCGTGATTCCCTCTGGCGCCGAACGCGACACGACCGCGGGCGAGCCCGACTTCAGCACACTCGGGCACATCGTCGGCGGTGATGAGGACCGCAGCGCCGTCGGCACGGGAGATTTCGTTCTCATCGATTGGGGCAGCCAGCAGGGCCTGACGGCGGGCGCGCGCTTTTCGATCTACCGGGACGTCGGCATCAACGGCATGCCGCTGTCCAGCGTCGGCGAAGGCGTGGTCATCTCGATCGGAGCCGCGACGGCGCAGGCACGCATCACGCGCACGCGCGACGCCGTCTTCACCGGCGACTACATCGCCCTTCGAAAATAGTCCGAGCTTTTCGGTTTTCGGTTTTGGCTTTTCGGTTTCAACTACGCGGGTTGAGGACTTCACTGAAGCGCCTGAAGTAGTCCGCGCCTGACCACAGCGCTGTCGCTACCACGATCCACAGCGCGGTCTGGCCGATCACCCAGAACGGCCAGCGTTGTCCGTGCGCCAGAATCAGCGCCAGAATCGCCACCACCTGCGCCACCATCTTGATCTTCCCGAGCGGCGACGCCGGCATCGCCACGCCGCGCGCGTAGGCCAGACTCCGCAGCGTGGTGACCGCGAACTCGCGGCCGATGATCACCGCGACCATCCATGACTGCGCCAAATCCAGTTGCACGAGGGAAATCAGCGCGGCGGAGGTCAGGAGTTTGTCAGCGAGGGGATCGATGACCTGCCCGAACGGCGTGATCTGCTTGCGGCGCCGTGCCAGATACCCGTCGGCCCAGTCAGTGAGCGAGGCGAGCGCGAAGATCAGCGCGCCGACGATCTCTTTCGGCGCACCGAGGATGTTGTGTCCCTGGAACTTTGTCAGCAGCACCACCACGAGCAGCGGCACGAGGAAGATGCGCGTGACGGTCAACGAGTTCGGGAGGTTCATCAGCGGCGGCAATCAACATGATAACATCGGTGGTTGCCATGAAAGCGATTCTGCTCGCGGGGGGAAAAGGCTCGCGCCTGCGTCCCCTGACGGTTCACACACCGAAGCCGATCGTGCCGATCTTCGACCGGCCGTTCCTGCACTACCAGCTCGATCTGCTGAAGCAGGTGCCCGAGATCGACGAGGTGATCCTCAGCCTCAACTACCAGCCGCGTCGCATCGAGGAAGTCTTCGGCGACGGCGGCGACTCCGGCCTCGCGATCCGCTACGTCGTCGAGCCCGCGCCGCTCGGCACGGGCGGCGCCATCCGCTTTGCCAGCGAGTCGCTGCGGGATTCGGTCGTCGTCTTCAACGGCGACGTGCTCACGCAACTCGATCTGGCCGGGGTGATCGCGCTGCATCGCGAGCGCAAAGCCAAGGCGACGATCGTGCTGACGCCGGTGGACAACCCGAGCGCATACGGCCTGGTCGAGACTGACGCGCAAAGCAACGTCACGCGTTTCCTCGAAAAACCGAACGCGGACGAAATCACGTGCGACACGATCAACGCGGGCATCTACATCCTCGAGCCGGATACGTTCGATCGGATTCCGAAGGACACGCCGTGGTCGATCGAGCGCAGCTTCTTCCCGTCGCTGATCGAGCGGAAGGAAGCGTTCGTCGCCTACGTGTACCGCGGCTACTGGATCGACATCGGCACGCCGGAGAAATACATCCAGGTGCACCGCGACATCATGGACGCGAAGTATGTGGGTCACCGGTCGATGCCGTTTGCCGCCACGCCGGGCGCCGCGTGGGTGTCGCCTGACGCGCGCGTCGAGCCCGGCGCAATCATCGAAGGCCCCTGTTTCATCGACGAAGGCGCGGTGGTCAAGACCGGCGCCCACATCGGCCCCTACAGCGTCGTCGGGCGGCAGTGCTATGTGGAAGAACACGCGGTTCTCGACAACGCGATCGTGTGGGCGAACAGCCGCATCAGCCAAGAGGCGGTCGTCCGCCGCTCGATCCTCGGCCGGCACTGCCACATCGGACGCCACGCACTCGTCGAGGACGGCGTCGTCCTCGGCGACAAATCCGTGGTCACCGACTACAGCCGGCTGTAGAGCCCCAAGACCCCAGCCCCAGGCCCCTATGCCTACTCCGCTGAACGCCGACATCTTCAAGGCCTACGACATCCGAGGCGTGTATCCCGGTGAAGTGAACGAGGACGCCGCGCGCGCGATTGGCGCAGCCTTCGTCGTCTACCTCGATGCGAAGCGGATTGCTGTCAGCCGCGACATGCGGCTCTCCTCGCCGACGATGGCGGCGGCGTTCATCGAGGGAGCGACGTCTCAGGGCGCCGACGTCGTCGACTACGGGATGATGGCGACCGACATGATGTATTTCGCCGTCGCCACCGACGGCCTGGACGGCGGCGTCCAGATCACCGCGTCGCACAACCCGAAGCAGTACAACGGCATGAAGCTGGTCCGCAAGGACGCCTGGCCGCTGAGCGGCGAGGAAGGCCTGACGGACATTCGCCAGATGATCGCGGACGGCAAGGCGCCGGCCCCGGCGGCCCGCCGCGGCGTGGTGACGACAAAGCACGTGCTCGATCCGTACGTGGACCACGTGATGTCGTTCATCGACACGTCGGTGATCAAGCCGTTCCATGTCGTCCTCGACGCCGGCAGCGGCATGGGCGGACTCGTCGCGCCGAAGCTGTTCGACCGCCTCCCCTGCAAGACGACGCGGCTGTGTTTCGAGATCGACGGCCGTTTCCCGAATCACGAGTCGAACCCGCTCCTCGAGGAGAACCGGGCGCACATCATCGAGTGCGTGCTGGCCGAAAAAGCCGACATGGCGATCGCGTGGGACGGCGACGCCGACCGCTGTTTCTTCATCGACGGCACCGGCGAGTTCATCTCCGGCGACTTCATCACCGCGCTCCTCGCGGAAGCGTTCCTGCTGAAGCATCCCGGCGCGACGGTGATTTACGATCTGCGCGCCAGCTACGCCGTCAGAGACACTGCGGCGCGCCTCGGCGGCACGTCGCTGATGAACCGCGTCGGCCATTCGTTTTTCAAGAAGCGGATGCGGGAAACCGGCGGCATCTTCGGCGGCGAGGTGACCGGCCACTACTATTTCCGCGACAACTTCTTCGCGGACAACGGCTTCATCCCGGCGCTGCTGATCCTGGAGCTGATGTCCAAGAAGGGGCTGAGCCTGCACCAACTGCTGAAGCCGCTGTCGGAGAAATATTTCATCTCTGGTGAGATCAACACCAAGGTCGCGAGCATGGCGATGGTGCCCGAGAAGCTGTGGGCCATCGCCTCGAAGTACGCCGACGGGAAGCAATACGAGATGGACGGCATCTCGGTCGAGTACCCCGACTGGCACTTCAACGTGCGGCCGTCGAACACCGAGCCGCTGCTGCGCCTGAACCTCGAGGCGA
>JAYVMG010000452.1:0-2863 GCA_043759095.1 Acidobacteriota bacterium
AATACAGATACTAGGGCTCAGGGCTGAAGGCTCAGCGCTGCGGCTTCCACAGTAGAATCAGCGCCGCATGACCCTGTCCGCTGGCACGCGCCTCGGCTCGTACGAAGTCATCTCCGCTCTGGGCGCGGGCGGCATGGGCGAGGTCTATCGCGCGAGCGATACAAAGCTCAATCGCGACGTGGCGCTCAAGATCCTGCCAGATATCGTCGCGCGGGATCCCGAACGCCTCGCCCGGTTCAAGCGCGAAGCGCAGCTCCTCGCGGCGCTCAATCATCCGCACATCGGTGCGATCTACGGCCTCGACGAAGCGAACGGCCGGCTGTTCCTCGTCCTCGAACTGATCGACGGCGAGACGCTCGCTGAACGCATTGCGAGAGGCGCGCTTCCTGTTCACGAATCGCTGGCGATCGCGAACCAGATTGCGGAAGCGCTGGAAGTGGCCCACGAGAAGGGCATCGTCCATCGCGATCTGAAGCCGGCCAACGTCAAGATCACCGTGGACGGCAAGGTCAAGGTCCTCGACTTCGGCCTCGCGAAGGCGATGGAGAAGGGATCGGGGATCAGGAGTCCGGAATCGGCTGGCGCGATGAACTCGCCGACGCTGAGCCTGATAGCCACCGAGGCCGGCATGATCCTCGGCACAGCCGCCTACATGTCGCCCGAGCAGGCCAAAGGCTTCCCGACGGACCAGCGAACCGACGTGTTCTCATTCGGATGCGTGTTGTACGAGATGCTGGCCGGCCATAAGGCATTTGACGCCGACACGGCAACCGAAACGCTCGCGGCGGTGCTGCTGCGCGAACCGGATCTGACTGCGCTGCCCGGCGATCTGCATCCCGGACTGCGCGCGCTCGTCGTGCGCTGTCTTGAAAAGAACCCGAAGCGCCGCTGGCACGCGATCGGAGACGTGCGGTACGAGATCGAAGCGATCGTCGCGAATCCGCAGGGCGTGTCGAGCGTGACGCCGGCCGCCGCCGCGGTCGCACCGGCCGCTGTGCCACGCCCCCTCTGGAAACGCGCGTTTCCGGTGCTGCTCACGGCCGTCATCGTCGCCGGAGGCGCAGCCCTCATCGAGCGGCTCCGGCCCGCACCCGACACCCCCGTCGTGCGTTTCGCGCTCGTGCTCCCGGAGGGCCAGTCATTCAGCCGGAGCGGCGAGGCGAACATTGCCGTCTCCCCCGACGGCACGCGCGTGGTGTACGTCGCCAACCGGCAACTGAACGTCCGCACGGTGGGCGACATGGAAAGCCGGCCGATTCCCGGAACGCAGCTCGACGTGATTTACCCGTTCTTCTCGCCCGACGGCCAGTGGATCGGCTTTGGTTCGACTTCGGAGAGGGCGCTCAAGAAGATTGCCGTGACCGGAGGCGCCTCGATCACGCTCTGCAAACTGGATAACCTCGAGGGTGCGAGCTGGGAAGGCGATGCGATCGTGTTCGCACAGAACGGCAAGGGCGTCCTCCGCGTGTCCGCCAACGGCGGCGAGCCGGAAGTCATCGCCGCCACCGGCGCGTCTGAAGCCGTGTACGGCCCGCAGTTGCTCGATGGCGGCAAGGCCGTCCTCTTCACGGTGACTTCGGAGGCCGGCGTCAATCGCTGGGAGACGGCGCATATCGTCGTGCAGTCGATCGGCGCCAGCGATCGGAAAGTGATCGTGCGCGGAGGGAGCGACGCCAGGTACATCGCGGCGACCGGTCACCTCGTGTATGCGCTGGGAGGGACGCTGCTCGCGGTTCCATTCGATGCCAGGCGCCGTGAAGTTCGTGGCGGCCCGATTCCAGTCGTCGAGCAGGTTGCGCGTGCCCGGAATGCCGCCACGCAGTCCGGCGTCGCGCAATTCAGCGTGTCGGTCGCCGGGACGTTGGCCTACGATCCCGGCACGGCGGCGACCTCGAAGGCCGCACCAAATACGCTGGCCCTCGTGGAGCGAGCCGGCATTGTCCACCGCTTCGAGCTGCCGCCGCAGCCATACCTACACCCGCGCCTCTCGCCGGACGGCCGACAGCTCGCCGTCGGCACAGACGATGGAAAGGAAGCGATCGTCTGGGTGTACGACCTCAAGGCCGGCGCATCGCTGCGGCGGTTGACCTTTGGCGGCCGGAATCAGTTTCCGATCTGGAGCCCCGACGGACGGTACATCACATTTCAGTCGGATCGGGAAGGTGACGCCGGCATCTTCCGCCAGCTCGCCAACGGGAGTGGCGGGGCGGAGCGGCTGACCAAGGCGGAGTCGGGCGCCCGGCACGAACCGGAAAGCTGGAGCCCCGACGGGACGACGCTCTCGTTCGACATGACTCGCGGAGCCAATCAAGGCGTGTGGACGATGGCGATGACCGGGGATCGCAAACCCAAAGAATTCGTCGACACACCGGCGATGACCGAGAAGCACTCGACGTTCTCACCGAACGGGCGATGGCTGGCCTACATGTCCACCGTTACCAACATGGCCTCCGTACCGGGCTCAACGGAAGTGTACGTCCAACCGTTCCCGGCCACGGGAGCCAAGTATCAGATTTCCACGGAGGAAGGGCGGACGCCGCTCTGGTCGCGTGACGGCCGGCAGCTGTTCTATCACCAGATGGCGACCAACAAGTTTGTCGTCGTCGATGTGCAGACCGAGCCGAGCTTCACTTTTGGAAAGCCGACGCCGCTTCCCATCGAGGGGACGATTCATCCGGTCTCGCAGCGCAACTACGACGTGACACCCGACGGCAAGCAACTGCTCGTCGTCCTTCCAGCGGCGAGTACACGGGGCGATTCCCCCACGCGTCCGACGCAGCAGATCAACATCGTCCTGAACTGGTTTGAAGAACTGAAAGCGCGCGTGCCGGGACGATGAAATTGCAGCGTGCAGGGTGCAGCG
>JAYVMG010000453.1:0-2857 GCA_043759095.1 Acidobacteriota bacterium
CCGCCCATGCCCAGGCCGAGGCACACACGGAAGATCGCCAGCTGCGTCACGGTCTGCGAGAAGCCGCAGGCCGCCGTGAAGATCGAGTACATCAGGATCGCGCCCATCAACGCGCGCTTGCGGCCGAGGCGATCGGCGATGACCGCGAACACGATGCCGCCGACCGCTGCCGCAAGCTGCGTCGCGGAGCCGAGGAGCCCATTGGTCTGAAACGACAGATGCAGCGTGGGATCGTTGATCAGCGCCGCGCCCACCATCGCGTAGAGCATCACGTCGAACGAGTCGAGCATCCAGCCCATGGCGGCGGCGACGAACGCATGTCGCGCGCGCGAGTCTGCCTCGGTCCACCAGGTCAGGAAACCGTCGGGGCCCTCGTCAGGGCTGAGGGCTGAGGGCTGAGGGCTGTTCGTCAAAGGGCTTAGGGCTCAGGGCTGAGGGCTGGCGCTACGCAGCGCCGATGGGCCTGACGATAACACCGGCAGCGTCCAGTCCGGCGCGGATCTTTGCGGCGAGTTCGTCCGAGCCCGGCGTGTCGCCGTGGACGCAGATCGTGTCCGCCTCCAGCAGGACGACCGATCCGTCGATCGCTACGACCGTCCGGTCTTTCACCATCCGCACCGCGCGCACGACGACCGCGGTGGCGTCGTGAATGACGGATCCGGGCTTGCGGCGCGAGGCCAGGGAGCCGTCAGCCTCGTACGCGCGATCGGCGAAGACTTCAGCGGCGACGCGGAGTCCCGCCGCGCGGCCCGCCTTCAGAATCTCCGACCCCGGCAGACCGAAGAGGATCAGCGACGCATCGAACGCCGCCACCGCGCGCGCGATGGCGGACGCCAGTTCCGCGTCGCGCACCGCCATGTTGAACAGCGCGCCATGCGGCTTCACGTGCTGGAGCTTCACGCCCTCCGCAGCGGCAACGCCGGCAACCGCGGCGATCTGGTAGAGCACGAAGTCTTCCGCTTCCTGCGGCGTGACATTCAATTCACGCCGTCCGAAGCCGACGAGGTCAGGAAACCCCGGATGTGCACCGACGGCGACGCCGTGCGCCTTCGCGAGACGAATCGTCGCGCGCAACACGGACGGATCGCCCGCGTGAAATCCGGCGGCCACATTCGCAGACGTGATCGATTGGAAAAGCCCCGCGTCGTGGCCGATGGTGTAGGCGCCGAACGATTCGCCGGTGTCGGAATTGATGTCGATGTGCATAGGTCAGGTTGGTCGAGTGAGTCGAGTGAGTCGGGTGGGTCGGAAGAGAATCCTCTTCCCCACCAGACCTACCTGCCCTACCCGCCCTACCGAGCCCCCTCCGTCGTCGTCTTCTTCTCGTCCGCCGTCAGAGGCTTCGGGGGGCGCGGCCTGTTCATTGTCAGCGTGACCCCGTTCCAGAATGGATCAATTTTTCGCTCGACGTCATGATGACCATGTACGAGGTAGTCGAGGATCGCCTTGTCCCACTGCAGGCCGGCGTTGGCGACGAGTTTCATCCAGTCGCCACGCGCGGTCTCGTCCGGCGCCTCGGTGCCGCCGTCCCAGATCGTCACGTTCGGATTGCGCGTCATGAAATCCGCGCTCGTCGGGTTGGCCCGCGCGCCCTTGATCGATTTGTAGATCAGCACGCCGTTCGTGAAGTCGAGCTTGAAGTTCTTCGAGTCGAAATCGAAGCTGTAGCGCTTGTAGCGATCGTATGCCCGCGCATTCAGCGCGACGGTTCCGGGAACCTGCTTCGCGTAGTCCGTGATCATCTCGAGCAGCTTCATCTGCTCGTCCTTGTGCCGCGGATACCGCGCATCATCGAGCCAGCCAAAGCCCGGCATCCACCAGCCGCGCATCGTCCAGTAGTCGCGCGTTTCGACGGAGCGCGTGCGCACCCAGGCCGCGTACTCGGAAAAGATCTGCACCCACTCGTGCGAAGGGTATCCGTGCGGATTCAGGAAGATGTCCGGCAACCAGGTGCGCCAGATCTTAGGGCGGATGCCGCTCTCGGGATAGATCGGATCAGGATCCCATTGCGCGGCGGTCACGTCGACGCCGAGCGATCCGAGATAGCCGGCGTGCAGCATGTACGTCGGGTTGATCTTCTGCAGGTCGTAGGCGAGCTGCGCGCCGTCCGCGTTCGTAATCGGGTGGATCACGACGTTGACCTTGTTCAGCTTCTCGCGATACACAGGATCGGTCAGCAGCAGCTCCGCCATCCGCAGCACGTGGCTCGTGGACGACACTTCGTTCGCGTGCTGACGTGCCGAGTACACGATCGTCGGCTTCAGCGTCGACTGCTTGGCCTGCGACCAGTGCGATGCCGTGATTTCCGGCATCAGGTCCATGGCCCAGACGTCCTTGCCGAGATAGCTCTGCCCGACCTTATAGACGGTCGCCTCCTTGAACGCGGACATCTTCGCGAGGAGTTCGTACGCCTCCGGCGGCGGGATCGGCGTGTCCCATTGGACGAGGGGTTCGCTCGGCTGAAGCCTTCGCGCTACGTCGGATCGGGGTTCGCTCGGCTGAAGCCCTCGCGCCACGTATCCAGCCGGCAACAGCTTCTTGATATCCGGGAATGCCGCGGGAGCGCCGTTCGGCTCGAGTGTGGCGACGACTTCGCTTGCGGGCTTGCTCTCGTGCTCCCAGCCCAAGGTCACGCGCACACCGCCGAGGTCGTGATACGCCAGCGCTTCGCGATACAAGCCCGACGCGCGCAGCCGGGTCAGGTTCGCGAACACGGCCGCGCCCTGCTCGGCGGACATCATCGTGCGATCGACGCGTCCCTCGTCCGTGCGCTTCACGAGCGCCTCGCGCTCGTCTTTCTCCGTGTCAACCTTCACGCGTAGATCGAGACGCTCGATCCCGTTGCGTCCCGCGCGCA
>JAYVMG010000454.1:0-2851 GCA_043759095.1 Acidobacteriota bacterium
ACGGCCTCGGTCAACCGAACGCTTGCCATCTTGCGACACGCGATCAATTGGGGCCGTGGTCGTACGCCGCCGATCTTCACGACGTCGCCGTTTCACAGATTTGGCGTCAAGATTAAGACCAAGGGCGAGACGAAACGCGATCGCCGCATTGCGCCCGACGAAGAACAGAGGCTGCTTGCCGCCGCCGACACACTGAACTGCGCCGAACACGCCTACGCTGGCGCCGCGATGCGCGATCGACTCATCGGCGCGCTGGAGACCGGTTGCCGTCTCGGTGAGATGCTGAAGATCCAGAACCGTCACGTGATCTGGAACACGCACCAGATCAGTATTCCCGCCGAGCACGCCAAGGACGCGGAATCGCGTCGCATTCCATTTGAGCCTCGCGGTCGGCTTGCGCAGCTCCTGAAGCGGCGCCGATTCCTTGGCCCTAACGGTTACGCCTTCGGCGGCCCGGCCGGCCAGTACCAGGGCACCATCCGGACCGCCTGGGAGTCGCTCGTGCTGCTCGCGCACGGCATCGAGCCGACGCGGACCAAGGCACGTGGAAGGGTCAACCGCGAGCAGCTCGCGGAGATCGATCTGCATTGGCACGACCTGCGGCACGAAGCCGCCTGCCGCTGGTTGTCGCGCGGCTTGGACCTGCGGGCGATTCAGCTTCTGCTGGGTCATGCGGATCTCAAGACGACGCAGCGGTATCTGAACGTCACCGATGAGGAATTGCGGAAAACGATGCAGCAGAAGCTGTGGAGCCGCAAGTAAGGCGGCGGCCGCTCGCACATCTAGACAACGACCTTCCGCCCCCCAGGAGTCAGCAACTGGCATCAATAGTTCCGCGTGTGGAATGGGAGCACATCAGCGAGTGCTCGCCGACTGCGACGAGAATATCTCCGAGGTGGAATACTCGGTAGTCATCGCCGATCCTTGCAGCGAAGCTATGGAAGACGCCGCACCCGAAGCCTAGCGGGGTCAATGCTTTTTAGGTTCGAACAGTTTCTTGATCGCGTCGATCTGGGCCTTCTGCTCCTCGACTTCCGCGTGGGTGGCTCCATCGACCGCGAGCTCTGCGGTGACGTCGAAATCCTTCGGACGCCCATCGCGCTGCCATGTTGCGTGCGCCTCGGCGTGTCGAGCACGGGCGCCGTCCAGACCCTGGAGGACGACTGGCGACGATGGGCAGAGACCGCATAGCGGCTGGACCGTGAAATGCGGAGCGACATCCCACCCTGCCTGATACGCCGCGTCAGCGCTGTCGAACACCTCGGTATGTCCGCAGCAAAGACATGTGTACGAAGACATGGTTTAGCACCTTCCTAAAGAGGATCGTCAAGCCCAGGGGCCGCCGGGACTCCATTGCGCAGCAAACAGCTTCGTGGATCGGGCATGTGCGAAGGGCTTTCGAAGGAAACGCTCCAGCTCCGAGACGACCTGTTGCAGGGATTCGAACTCACTCTGCTGGTTTCTCGCTACGAACGCTCTCCAGTTTGCCTGTGCGCTGGAGTCCTGAACAAACCGCTCGCTGAGCGCGACGACCTCGCCGTCGGGCAGGATCGCGCCGCGGCGCCGGAATGTGGCGCGGAGGGCGACAACCAGCGCCTCGCCGTCGAACGCCACGCGCCTGGCAGCGATGGCGACGTCGCTGAAGTCTTTCATCCGGCCGTTCGAGATCCCGAGGTCAACCATGGCTTCGGCCTTTTCGGCGATGATGGTTTCCGTCGGATAGGCCAGAACATGCGGCGACGCCATATCGGGGAGGAGTGTCGGGAAATCCAGATCAAGCGCTCCGGGCGTGATCGCGTCACCGAACCCGATGTCAATCTGGACGTGGATACGAGCATGGCTAAGACGTGCCTGCATGACAGCGCGAAGGCCGCCGTAGCGATTGTCTTCCCGGATCGGATGTACCGTCAGGGTGCCCACGTCGAAGACGAGACCATCGTCATCGACGGCCGTTGAGACGATCTCCCTGATGGCGGCGTTGACGGCCGCTTCCGTGGCTTCGCCCAGGCCGAGCAGATCCAGGTCTCGCGTGGGTCGATACCGTTCGCCGATGCGCACGGCGAACAGCATGGCCCCCTTGAGGACGAATCGATCCCGGTGCTTCGACTTGGACAGGCGATACAGGAAACGCTCGGCGGCGTAGTTCATGAGCGTCAGCGTGAAGTCTTCGCGACGCTCCTTGGCCACCTTCAGCAGCCGTGCCCTGACCGAGGCGGAGACGTTCACCGGCGGCGTCTTCCGGGTCATGACATCCCGTCCCAATAGGGGCGCATCACCTTGGCGAGGCGGAGTCGAGCGGCCTCGCGCCACAGCTCATCGACGGTGCCCTTCCGCGCGCGGCGGTAGTCCTTCAGGGCCTCGACCGCGACGTCGATGCCGATCCTGTTACGGAACTTGAAACAGTCAACGACGGTCCTCGCCGGACTCGTCACGCGGACTTTGACACCCTCGATGTCGTGCACGTCGATGCCGGCCGTGAGGGCGGCGCCAGAGAGCCGGACCGTCCGAACGGGCGTGAAGTCCACTCGCGGTATCCCGGCGCGACGATCCACCGCGAGCCAGACCTCGCGGGGATTCTGGGTTCCGAGGCCGTGAAACCGAAGCGCGGTGAGCAGGCAGAAAACGGCTTTCGGCACGCGCTTGGCGACCTCGGCCAGCGTGTGGTGCTCGGTCGGCTCGAGCGTCGGGAGGGCATACAGTCCGCGCCCTACCCGCGTCAGTTGCCCTTGCCGTGTCAGCCGGCGCACATACTCGGGGTGGACGCCAGCGGCTGTGGCTTCTGAGAGCCTAAACAGGCGCTTTTTCCGAGCCATCCGAAGGATACGGTCCTGGGATTCCATGTTCTGTGTAA
>JAYVMG010000455.1:0-7577 GCA_043759095.1 Acidobacteriota bacterium
CGGTTCAGAGAGTTCTACCAGTGCGACATCGACGCGACCGGATCGACGTCATCTGTCGTCGAGGTCGAAATCCTCGGCGCGGTCTGCGAGATCCTCACAACGTTGGGGTTCACCGACTTCGTCATCCGACTGAACCATCGCCGCGTGTTGACCGCGCTGCTCGAAACCGCCGGCGTGCCGGCGCCGCTGCACGGTGACGCGCTAGTGGTGCTCGACAAGCTGGACAAGATCGGTGTGGACGGCGTGAGGAAAGAGCTGATCGCCCGCGGCATCCCGCCACTCGCCGGTGATCAGGCGCTTGCGTACGCCACCTTATGGGAAGGACGCGGGCCTGCCGGCATTCTAGAGACGCTGAAACCGGTCATCGGCGTCGACGCCGGGGTCGAAAACCTGACGGAGATTCTGTCACTCGTCGAATCCACGCCTGCCGCGGGGCGCATCAGGATCGATCCGAGCCTCGCGCGCGGGCTGTCATACTACACGGGCGCGATCATGGAGGTCGCAGTCGAGGGCATCGGCAGCCTCGGCGGCGGCGGGCGCTACGACAACCTGGTGGGGATGTTTCTCGGCCGCGACGTGCCGGCGTGCGGTTTTTCGCTCGGGCTCGAGCGGATCATCGTCGTCATGACGGAGCGGAACATGTTTCCTCCAACTCTGGCGCAGGGCAGCGTCGACGTCCTGGTGACATGTCTCGTCGATCCAGCGGAGGCCGAGACGTTGGCTGGAGCCCGCGCGGGGGCGCTACGGCTGGCGGGCGAGCTGCGGGCGACCGGACTTCGTGTGGACGTGTTCCCCGATGCGAGTCGTAAGTTCGACAAGCCCCTCAAATACGCGACCGCACGCGGCGCGCGGGTGATGGCGATTTTCGGCGAGAATGAAGTGAGCCGCGGTGAGGCCAGCATCAGGAACCTCGAAACACGCGAACAGATCACGGTGCCGCGCGACGAGGCGACCGCCGCCATCGCGCGGCTCTTAACGTAGAAGTCAGAACTTAGAACTGAGAACTCTTTTCGAATGGCAGAACATCTCGGTAGTCTCGTTCGCACCCACACCTGCGGCGCGCTGCGCGGCGAAGACGTCGGCAAGGACGTCGTCCTGCTCGGCTGGGTGCATCGCATCCGCGATCTCGGCGGCGTCACGTTCCTGGACATCCGCGATCGCGCGGGCGTGTCGCAGGCGGTCGTGCGCGAGAACGACGCGCTGATGGCCATCGCCAAGAAGCTGCGCTCCGAGTTTGTGGTGGGCATCTCGGGCGTGGTGCAGCGGCGATCGCCGGATACGGTGAACGCGAAGCTCGCGACCGGCGAGGTCGAAGTCCTCGTCCGCGACATCCGCCTGCTCAATGAAGCGAAGACGCCGCCGTTCCAGATCGCCGAAGACGGCCCGGTGTCGGAAGACGTGCGGCTCAAGTATCGCTATCTCGATCTGCGGCGCCCGCGCCTGCAGCACAACATCGGCCTGCGGCACCGCGTGTCGATTGCGATTCGCAAGTATTTCGACGAGAACGGGTTTTGGGAAATCGAAACGCCGATCCTGGCGAAGTCGACACCGGAAGGGGCGCGTGACTTCCTCGTTCCGAGCCGCGTGCATCCTGGCGAGTTCTACGCGCTGCCGCAGTCGCCGCAAATCTTCAAGCAGTTGCTGATGATCGCCGGCACCGACCGCTACTTCCAGATCGTGCGCTGCTTCCGCGACGAGGATCAGCGCGCCGATCGCCAGCTCGAGTTCACGCAGGTGGACGTCGAGGTGTCGTTCGCGCAGCCCGAGACGATCTACGGTCTGATCGAACCGCTGATGCCGAAGATCTTCAAGGAGATCGGCGCCGAAGTGACGCTGCCGATCCGCCGCATCAGCTACGCCGATGCGATTGCTCGTTACGGATCCGACAAACCGGACCTGCGCTGCGGCATGGAGATCCACGATCTGTCAGACGTGTTCCGCGACTCGGAATTCCGGGTCTTCAAGCAGATCGTCGCTGACGGCGGCGTCGTGCGCGGATTCTCGGTCAAGGGCGGCAACGACTACTCGCGCAGTCGGCTCGACGCCATCGTCGATCAGGCGAAGGCGCTCGGCTTCACCGGGTTGATCTGGGTGCGTCCGGGCGAGCCGCCGCTGAGTTCGGTGAAGGCGCTCAGTGAGGCCGTGCTTCGTCCGGCGCTCGACCGCGTCGGCGCCTCCAAGGACGACCTGCTGCTGATGGCCGCGGGCCCGGCGGACAACACGTCGAAACTGCTCGGTCAGCTGCGGCTGCAGATCGCGCAGAAGGAAAACCTGCTGAACCCTGAGCAGTTCGAGTTCCTCTGGGTCACCGACTTCCCGTTGCTCGAGTACAGCGCCGAAGACAACCGCTGGTATTCCATGCATCACCCGTTCACCTCGCCGCATGACGAGGACTGGGACAAGCTCGAGAGCCAGCCTGGCGAGGTTCGTGCAAAGGCGTACGACCTGGTGCTGAACGGATCCGAAATCGGTGGCGGCAGTATCCGTATCCATGATGCCGATCTTCAGGCGCGCATCTTCAGCCGGCTCGGCATCACGGAAGAGGACGCCAAACTGCGCTTCGGCTTCTTCCTTGAAGCGCTCGAGTACGGCACACCACCGCACGGCGGCATCGCACTGGGGCTCGACCGGATCGTCGCGATTCTCGCCGGCGAGTCGTCGATCCGCGAAGTGATCGCGTTCCCGAAAACAGCGAGTGCGGTGGACCTGATGGCGACCGCGCCGTCCACCGTCGACGCCAAGCAACTGCGTGAACTGCACATCCGCATTCAGAATTGACCCGATGAAACGCATCACTGTCCCCGAAGAGGGGATCGAAACGCTGTTCGGCTCCTACGACGAGAACCTCAAGCGTCTCGAGTCGCTGTTCAGCGTCAAGATCCGCACGCAGGGCGGCGACTTGCTGATTGAGGGCGGCCCGGCCAACGTCGACAAGGTCGACCGCGTGATCAGTCAACTCGCGTCGCTGATCCGCGACGGGTTCAAGCTCACGATCGCCGACGTGAAGATCGCGGGCGACCTCGTCGCGCAGGACACGCTGGTCGACCTGCGCGATCACTTTCTCAAGGGCAGCCTGACCGCGGCCGGCAAGAAACGCGTCGCACCGAAAACCGTGAACCAGCGCAAGTACCTCGACGCGATCGAGAATCACGACATCGTGTTCGGCGTCGGCCCGGCGGGCACCGGCAAGACCTACCTGGCGATGGCGCAGGCGGTCGCGTTCCTGCTCGCGAAAAAGGTCAGCCGCATCATCCTCGCGCGGCCGGCTGTGGAAGCGGGCGAGAAGCTCGGATTCCTGCCGGGCGACATGCAGGAAAAGGTCAACCCGTACCTCCGGCCGCTCTACGACGCGCTCTACGACATGCTCGACACCGAGCGGGTCACGCGCTACATCGAGCGCGGCACGATCGAGATCGCGCCGATCGCGTTCATGCGCGGCCGCACGCTCACCGATGCGTTCGTCATCCTCGACGAGGCGCAGAACACCACATCCGAGCAGATGAAGATGTTCCTCACGCGCCTCGGCTTCGGCGCGAAGGCCGTCATCACCGGCGACATCACGCAGATCGATCTGCCCCAGGGCCGGATGTCGGGGCTGATCGAGGCGATGAAGGTCGTCGGGTCGATCGAGGGAATCGAGTTCGTCCAGTTCGACGACCGAGACGTCGTGCGCCACAAGCTGGTGCAGGCGATCGTGAAGGCCTACGAGGCGCACTCGACAGCGAACGGCAAGCATGCCTGATCCCGCCTCCGCTCGGCGGAAGATCGCCAGAGCTTCGGCGGGCAGGCCCATCGCTCGCCGAAAGACGGCGCGAGCCTCGGCGGGCAAGGGCGTGTCAGTGTCTGTTGTCGACCAACAAGGGCGGCCGGTCGTTGCGCCCGGTCTCGCCGCATGGCTCCGCCGCGTCGCCCCCCCACGCGCGCGGGGCGCCGTCAGTATCGCCATTGTCAGCGACCAATGCGTCCGCGCGCTGAACAAGACCTATCGCCGCAAGGACTACGCGACCGACGTCCTGAGCTTCCCCATAAGCTCTCCACCACCGAGGACACGAGGGACGATGTCCTCCGTGGTGGCGCGTTTTCTGGGCGACATCGTCATCGCCCAAGGTGTCGCCCGGCGTCAGGCGCGCGGCGCCGGGCATTCCGAGCGCACGGAACTGCGAGTCCTCGCCCTGCACGGCCTGCTGCATCTTCTCGGCTATGACCACGAGATCGACGCGGGTCGGATGCGGCGGGTCGAGCGTCGGTTGCGGCGCAAAGGCGGGCTCCACGAGGGGTTGCTCGAGCGAGCGCGCGCATGATTCCGCTCAGTGTGTTCCTGCTGGCGTGCGCGGCCGTCTACCTCGGCGCCATCGAGGCGGCGTTCAGCGCGCTGATGCGGCTGTCGCTGCGGCTTGTCGCCGAGCGCTCGAACCGTCCCGGCACGCTCGGCACGTATCTCGACGACCCGCTGCTCCTGTTCATTCCGGTACGGCTGCTGCTGGGCCTGGTCACCGGCACGGCAACTGCGCTCTTGGCGCGCGGCATCGGCATCGAGGGCGTCCAGACACTGCCGACGCTGATTCTGGCGCTGGCCGCGTTCGTCCTCGTGTTTGAATTGTTTGTGCCGCTCGTGATCATCGGCCGCCATCCGGAGCGCGTGCTCGAACTGCTGCTGCCGACCTTCGCGCCGATCGCCCGCGCGATTGGTCCGATGACCCGATGGATCGCGCGCATCGTGCCCCCGGTGAGGCGTGGCGGCCCGCCGCCGACGGCGGACGAAGCGGCCGAGGAAGCCAACACCACCGCGAAGGCGTACATCGACACGGCGGAGCAGGAGGGGCTGATCGAAGGCGAGGAGCGCCGGCTGCTGCAAAGCATCGTCGACTTTGGCGACACGCTGGTGCGCGAGGTGATGACGCCGCGGCCCGACATCGTCGCCATCCGCGACACCGCGACCGTCGGTGACGTGCGCGCGCTGTTCCTCGAACAGGAGTACTCGAGGTTTCCGGTTTACAAGGACTCGCTCGACAACATCGCCGGCTTTGTCTTCGTCAAGGACCTCGTCGTGCTGAGCACGGCAGACGACACGCGCGCAGTGACG
Source organism: Acidobacteriota bacterium (assembly GCA_043759095.1). GTDB lineage: Bacteria > Acidobacteriota > Vicinamibacteria > Vicinamibacterales > CAVVIG01 > CAVQFC01. Next base: position 5,084 of record JAYVMG010000455.1, read on the forward strand.
ACGCTGCTGCGCCCGGCGGTGGTCGTGCCTGGCACCAAGCGCGTACCGGAGTTGCTGAAGCAGTTCCAGCGTCAGCAGACGCAGTGCGCGATCGTCGTCGATGAATACGGGGGGACGGCGGGACTCGTGACGATCGAGGATCTCCTCGAGGAAATCGTCGGCGAGATTCGCGACGAGTACGACGTCGAGTCCGAGCCGATCGTGGACGAAGGGCACGGTCGCTTTGTCTTCAGCGGGAAAGTGAACATCGACGAGGTGATGCAGCGGCTGCACGTGGAGATCGAGCGCGAAGGCTTCGAGACCGTCGGCGGCTACCTGATGGCGCACCTCGGCCGCGTGCCCGCTGTCGGCGAACGGATCGAGGTCGACGGCCTGACCGTCGAAGTGCTCGACGCGGAACGCCGACGGATCAATAAAGTGCGCATCAGCAAAAAACTATGCACCACAGAGGACACGGCGGACACAGAGGAGAAATCCAAATCGATCTGATCCTCTGTGTCCCCTGTGTCCTCTGTGGTGGAGATTGTGTGGTGTTATGAAATCAGGATTTGTCTCATTCATTGGCCGCCCGAATGCGGGGAAGTCGACGCTCCTCAACCGGATCATCGGCGCCAAGCTTGCGATTGTCTCCGACAAGCCGCAGACGACGAGGAACCGGATTCTCGGGGTGAAGAATTATCCGGACGGCCAGGTGGTGTTCATCGACACGCCGGGCATTCACCGGCCGCTGCATCGCATGAACGTGCGCATGGTGGACGCCGCGGTCGACACGATCAGCGAAGTCGACGTCCTCTGCCTCGTGGTCGACGTGACGGAGCGGCCGGGCAAGGGCGACCGGTATGTCCTCGACCTGCTGAAGCACACGGAGACGCCCGTCTTCCTGATCCTGAACAAGATCGATCTGATCAAGAAAGTGAACCTGTTGCCGATCATGCAGCAGTACGGCGAGATGGCGAAGTTCGCGGAGATCATCCCGGTGTCGGCCGGGACGGGCGACAACGTCGATCGGCTGGAGCGCATCATCCTCGATCGCCTTCCGGAGGGCGAGCCGCGGTATCCGCCGGACTACCTCACCGATCAGCCCGAGCGCTTCTTTGCCGCGGAGATCGTGCGCGAGAAGCTGCTGCAGTTGACGCGCGCCGAGATCCCGTTCTCGAGCGCCGTCGTCATCGACAAATTCGAGGAGCCCGAGGGTGCGAACGGCATTTTGAAGCTGTATTGCAGCATCGTCGTCGAGCGCAATTCGCAGAAGCCGATCGTCATCGGGCACGGCGGCGACATGATCAAGCGCATCGGAATTGCCGCGCGCGAGGATCTCGAGAAATTCTTCGACGCCAAGGTGTTTCTCGATCTCCACGTCCGCGTGAAGTCTGAGTGGCGCGAGGACGAAGGCGTGCTCAACGACATCGGCCTGAAGTAGAATTGTTTCCCCTTCTGGATGCCGCTTTATACCACCGACGCCTTGATTCTGCGGACTTACAAGCTCGGTGAGTCGGATCGCATCGTCGTGTTTCTGACGCGGGATCGCGGCAAGAAACGAGGGGTGGCGAAGAACGCCCGCCAGAGCCGCCGGCGGTTCGGCGGCGCGCTGGAGCCGCTGACCTACGGCCGCGTGAGCTACGTCGAGCGCGAGCGGCGGGAACTCGTGCGGCTGGATTACGTGGAGCAGCTGCGCTCGCCGCTGTCGGCGATCGACGGTGAGGCGCTCGGCTACGTCAGTTACTTCGCCGAGCTGATCGACGAGTGGGCGCAGGAAGCCGACCCGAACGAGACACTCTTCAGACTGGGTGCGTCGATGACCGACGCGATTGCCGCCGGCGTCCCGATCGAACCGCTGGCGCGCTACTTCGAGTACTGGCTGCTGCGGTTGCAAGGCGTGTACGAAGTGGACCGGCGTCTGTCAGACGAGGCGCAGGCGTTTCTGGGCACGGCGCGCAGCCTGAGCCCGTTCGCGCTGGGAACCGTCGCCGTGTCGCCCGGCGTGCTGCGAGAGATCGAAGCGACGCATCGCGCGCTGATCGCGATGCATCTGGAGAAGGATTTGAAATCGGTCCGCGTGCTGCGGGAGATGCGACGGTAAATGACCTTTCAGAGTCTGATTTTGAAGCTGTCCGAATTCTGGGCGTCGCGCGGGTGCGCGTTGCAGCAGCCGCTCGACGTCGAGGTCGGCGCCGGCACGATGCACCCCGAGACGTTCCTGCGCGTGCTCGGGCCCGCGCACTGGAAGGTCGCCTACGTCCAGCCGGCGCGGCGTCCGGCCGATGGCCGCTTCGGCGAGAACCCGAATCGCCTGTTCAAGCACCACCAGTTTCAGGTGATCCTCAAGCCCGCGCCGGACGATGTGCAGCAGATGTATCTGGACAGCCTGGAAGCGTGCGGCATCAACCCGCGGCAGCACGACATCCGGTTCGAGGAAGACAACTGGGAGTCGCCGACACTCGGCGCGTGGGGCATCGGCTGGCAGGTGATGTTCGACGGCATGGAGATCTCGCAG